>CAOKOS010000003.1 GCA_948470255.1 uncultured Lachnotalea sp. | reverse complement strand
TTCCAGTCAGCTCAATGATCAGGGAATCCTCCGCCACATCAATGACCTTCGCCCGAAAAATATTTACAATGGAAAGAAGCTGATCCCTTTCTTCCGGCGCTGTTTCCACTTTAAGAAGCACCAATTCCCTGCATACGGACGTGGTATGAGATTTCAGTTCTTTAATCTCAATGACATCCACCAGCTTGTCCAACTGCCTGCGGATCTGCTCCAAAATTTCGTTGTCCCCTCTGGCAACCACCGTCATTCTGGAATATGCGGGATTCTCCGTTTCCCCCACGGTAAGGCTGTCGATATTATAGCCCCTGCGGCTGAAAAGCCCTGAAATTCTGCTTAAGGTGCCAGGTGTATTTTCCACTAAAAGTGAGAATACTGCTCCTTTCATAAGTGTCCTCCTTCCACTTCCGTTTTCCAACGGATTATCCCCATAATATCACACCATTTTCGGAATTTCAATCGCTGTTCCCCTTTTTTTGTTATATTCCCCCTCTATTTCCATATCTATTAGTTATACCTTTTATTCGCGGTGTGCATAATCCCTGATTTTTTTCCACATACTAAATCCCGGAAACCTATAAAACAGAAAGAACGGGCCTTTTCACGTCGTTGTCTTCATCTCCGGCCCTCTCTTCCTCTCAAAAAGCGAGGTACTGACTTATGGACAAAGTAAAAAGTGATTCCCTCACCGGGAAACCCAAAAATAATATTCCGGGAGACCATTTTGAAGAGCCGGACTGGGCCATCCGCCAGTTTTCCGATTATACTGACACAGACCGCCCTGTCCCCGACAACAACCCTTTCTGGGAAAACGGGCACAATCCTTTAAGCTCCAAAGGAAATTAGATCCGTCCCCTCTACAAAAAAGGCATCACAAGAAATCCCTAATAATCTTCACGTTTTTTTTAGAAATCATACAAACTCTTGTCACAATTACCCTGTATACTGAGATCATCAAATGAAGTTGATGACAAATACAGCGCGCAACCGTTGTCAGCTTCGCCAAACAACAATTACCATTTATATAGATTGTCTTTTTCATACTCGGCCGGTGCAGTGCACCGGCCACTCCTCTGTCCAAAAAAGACCAGGCTTCCGAAATTTAATTAGCAGGTGGCTTTTTAGCAAAATTACGCCATATATCTTGAAAACATAAAGAGACCACGATAAAATGGATGTGCCGGTTAAAATCTGCACAGCTTTACAGTGTGACATTGGCGATATCATGGCGTTGACCTGAGACGCCATTAATTAAAGGGAGGGGAGTACAGTGGCCGATCAAGCAGTTAGAAAAGCAGAGCCTATTCAAGCCAAGCCTATTTTAAAATGGGCCGGCGGCAAAACACAGATGTTAGGCGATCTCATGTCTAAAGTACCCAGCTCCTATGGCCGATATATTGAGCCATTCTTTGGCGGCGGCGCAATGTTCTTTGCTTTACAGCCGGAAAGCGCAATTATTGCAGACAGCAATCCTGAACTGATTAATATGTATCGGGAAGTTGCCGGTCATGTGGAGAATGTAATTCGATTCCTTAAACAGTACGAAAATACTTCCGGGATGTTTTATGCTGTCCGTAGTCAGGAATGGACGGCACTCCCCAAGGCGGAAGCTGCTGCAAGAACGATATTTCTGAACAAAACTTGCTTTAATGGATTATATCGTGTCAACAAACAGGGGCAATTTAATGTCCCCTATGGGAAATACAAAAACCCCAAGATTTGCGATGAGGCTGGACTGAAAGCAGCATCCGAAGTATTAAAAAAAGCAGATATACTATGCGGTGACTATCTGCTGGTTTTGGAGCATCACGCTCAGCCGGGAGACTTTGTTTTCCTTGATCCCCCCTATTTGCCTGTCTCTGAATATGCTGATTTTAAGCGATATACCAAAGAACAGTTTTACGAAGAGGATCATGTTGAGCTTGCGAAGATGATTATGGCTTTGCATGAACGGGGATGTCATGTCATTTTAACAAATTCCAATCATCCGCTGGTGCATGAGTTATACGCTCCATTCAATATTGACGTCCTCCAAACAAAGCGGCATATTTCTTGTAATGGCAGTACTCGCAAAGGTGAGGATGTCATCGTCACCATTCCTCCGAAGCAGCGCACTTTAATTAAGCTGCTCCATCAGCCTCTGCCAGAACAGGTGTCAGCCTATCCGCCCACTCGTTTTATGGGTTCAAAGAGCAAGCTATTGTCCGAAATATGGTCGGTTGCCTCGCAGTTTAAGGTGAATACTGTTGTTGATCTTTTCTCTGGTTCCGGTATCGTCGGCTATATGTTCAAAGCACACGGCAAAGCTGTAGTCAGTAACGATTATATGGCGATGTCTGCCACATTTGCTAAGGCAATGGTGGAGAACAATTCCGTTACCCTGCCGTTAGGGGAAGCGGAAGAACTGCTGGTTACACATAAAGAGTCAGATCATTTTGTAGCATCAACTTTCAAGGGCCTTTACTACACTGACGAAGAAAATGATTTGATTGATACACTACGTACCAATATTGCCGCAATCAAAGATCAATACAAACACGCTATTGCAATGACAGCGTTGATCCGTGCATGTATAAAGAAACGCCCCCGTGGTATATTTACCTACACAGGGCAACGGTACAATGATGGTCGCAAAGATTTACAAAAGACTCTTGTCCAGCAGTTTCTGGAGGCCGTTGAGGCGGTCGATAAGGCTGTATTTGATAATGGACAGATCAATCGTTCCAGGCTGGGAGATGCTATGGATTTAAGAGTGGAGCAAGCGGATTTGGTTTACATTGACCCACCGTACTACTCCCCCCTATCTGACAATGAATATGTCCGTAGATACCATTTTGTGGAAGGCCTTGCCCGTGACTGGAAAGGCGTTGAAATTCAGCAGCACACTCAAACAAAAAAGTTTAAATCGTATCCTACGCCATTTGCCACTCGCAAAGGCGCAGCAGATGCGTTTGATCGTCTGTTTAGGAAATTTGCGGATAAAATTCTAATTGTTTCCTATTCCTCAAACAGCCTGCCTACCCAGGATGAAATGGTGGCAATTATGGCAAAATACAAGCAACATGTAGAAGTCATCCCTGTTGATTACAAGTATTCATTTGGAAATCAGAGCGACGCAAAGACACATAGAAATTCCGTACAGGAATACCTTTTTGTTGGGTATTGATTGGAGATGACAGTATGAACGAACAGATTAAAATATGGCTGGTAGGCAACACTGGCCTGCGCAATCCCAATCGGATTCAAGAAGGCTTCTCTGTCTTTGCTAACTCTGCGTTTGTCGGACATCTCCATGGTCGTGAAAATGAACTTGGATTTATGAATTTGCTTGATGAAAAAGGCATAATTCAGAATGAAAAGGGCAAGGACAGTTCTGGAAGCCATGCCCGTAAATGGCGGCTGATGTTTGCTAAAAACGGCTTGATTTATCCGCAGATTCAGAAAAAGGACGGACGGCAGGAAGATCTCGGCACATTGGACAACATTACGCCTTTTGGCAGATCGTTTCTAAAAGCGGATACATACCCGGCAATACAGGAATTACCGTCGCTTGACAAGGACATACACGCCCTGAGCCACGATATTTGCTTGATTTTCTGCGTTATCCTTAGTCGGTGTACGTCCAGTACACCTCCATCGTCTGCCTTAAAAATCAAGCAAATGTCAGTGGTCAGGGTTGAAAAGTCGAAAAGGGATAAAATTCAGCCCCTGCAAGGCACTTGACCGACGCGTACCGGACGTACGCGGAGTGAAAGTAACGCCGCAGGAGCTGAATTTCCCCCTTTTTCGACCGTGTGCGCTCTTGTCAAGCGACGGTACCTCCGGGCAATGAGTGTAGAACAGTTTCCTATGTCGGATGGTGTGCGTTATTTCTCTCCTTTGAGATGGTTACTGGCAATCATGCTGGAGCTTGAGAAACGTACAGGCTCCTCTGAACTGAGCAGAATTGAATTTGCTCTATGGGGACACCCCACTAATCCCAGCTATAATTTGGAAGAGGTGATTGATAATATCCTTGATCTGCGTCAGCGAAGAGCTATTGCCCCAGCTAAACGTCCCTTTGATAAGAAAGAGATTGCCAGAAGAGGCGAAAACTATGATAAAAAAACCGATAATTTTTTAGATTACAGTGACATGAATATGCGGTATCTTCGCATTTCCGGTATATTTCAACGCAAAGGCAGAGGCCTTATTATCGTACCAGCAAAGCATGTTCTGGCAGAGAAGCTTGCAAAAGCCACCGCAAGTTCAGAGCCTATTATGGAGCAGTATAAGCTGCTCTGTACAGGCGCGCCTCTGCCTACCGACAATGTAAAAATCGCTAAAGCCCTATTGGATGATTTGATCAGGCAGATGAAAGAGCGTCATATTCTGTATGATATTTCTGATCTGCCTCTGAATACCCCGGCGGAAATCAATATTGCAAGGCAAAGGCTCGAAAATACCCTCGCTCAGACGGATGAAATTCAGTATGCCAACGATCAGCACAACCACTGGGAAGAAATCCGGGATTATATGACTCTTCTGGTCAAAGGCGGCGGCAAGCTGGTCTATGACGAGGATAATGCCATTGAAGTACCCAAGGATGAGACTCCTGCGTATCTTGAGTGGACACTGTGGCGTGCGGCATTGGCCATTGATCATATGGTCAATAAACCTTATGAAGTCCGTGGTTTCAAATTGGATTCTGATTTTTTACCCGTATCGGCTGCGGGAGGTGGAAAAGGCGATCTGTATTGTGAGTTTCGTGACTTTACAATTTTAACTGAAGTTACTATGTCCACATCTTCCCGTCAAGAGGCAATGGAGGGTGAGCCTGTCAGACGGCATGTTTCCGATGCTGTTCTGAAATATGATAAGCCTGTATATGGTATGTTTATTGCTGTCCGTATCGACACCAACACAGCAGAAACCTTCAGACACGGCATTTGGTATGCAAAGGGTGATATAAAGCAGCGGCTGGATATTGTTCCGCTTACCTTGGGACAGTTCCAGAAATACTTTGTGGCAATGTTTGAGGCAAATAAGGCAAATCCTGAAAAACTCAGAGAATTGATTGTTAAGTGTGAATCCCGCAGAGATATTCTGGAAGCCCCTGCCTGGAAGCAGTACATCGACGATACTGTTTCTCAAAAAGCATCCGAAATCAAAGGCTGCCGCATAAGATAACCGGCGGGGAGAACCCCGCCGGCTTCTTATGCCAGCCAGTCTGCACTGGTCTTTTTTATTTAATTACTTTAATCCATCCTTCAGGCGCCTTGATCCGTCCCATCTGAATACCAGTCAGCGTATCGTAAAGCTTCTTGGTGACCGGGCCCATCTCCGTCATGCCGCTGGGCAGACAGATTTCTTTTCCGTGATCCACGATCTTGCCCACAGGGGAAATAACTGCGGCTGTACCGCAAAGGCCGCACTCGGCAAAGTCTTTCACTTCTTCCAGATAGATCTCCCTCTCCTCCACCTCAAGGCCAAGGTATTCCTTCGCCACATATACCAGGGAACGGCGGGTGATGGAAGGCAGGATACTGTCAGACTTGGGAGTCACTACTTTATTGTCCCTGGTGACAAACAGGAAGTTGGCCCCTCCTGTTTCCTCCACCTTTGTCCTGGTTTTTGGATCCAGGTACATATTTTCATCAAACCCTGCCGCATGGGCAGATACAATGGCATGGAGGCTCATGGCATAATTAAGGCCGCCTTTTACATGGCCGGTGCCGCAGGGCGCCGCGCGGTCAAAATCGCTGACACAGATGGTCAGAGGCTTCACGCCGCCTTTAAAATAAGGACCCACCGGTGTACAGAACACCCGGAATTCAAACTCATCTGCAGGTTTTACACCGATAACCGCATTCTTTCCATACATATAAGGACGCAGGTACAGCGTCGCACCGGAACCAAAAGGAGGCACATAAGCCTCATTGGCCGCCACCACCTGAACCACCGCATCAATAAATCTGTCTTTCGGGAACACGGGCATTTCCAGGCGCTTTGCAGAATTCTCCATCCGCTCCGCGTTGAGGTCAGGACGGAACGTTACAATATGCCCGTCTTCCGTGGTATACGCCTTAAGCCCCTCAAAACAGGTCTGCGCATACTGGAGGACGCAGGCACACTCGCTCATGGTTACATTGGCATCAGAGATCAAGGCTCCCTCGTCCCATGCGCCGTCCTTATAATTGGAAACAAACCTTTTATCTGTTTCCATGTAGGCAAACCCAAGATTTCCCCAGTCGATATTTTTCTTTTCCATTATGATTCTCCATTCTGCTGTCTGCCAGCCATGTTTTATCTTTTCGGGTTCATATGCCATTCGGCTGTCCCGCTATGGCCATCCGGCCTTATTATCAAGTATAACTCAGTAAAAACAGATTTTCAATGCTCTTTTCCTGTCTGGGTGGATAAAAGGATCCTGTCATTATCCAGAGCATGGCCTGCGTTGTCCTTAAACCGCTCCAAAAGCCCGTCAACTGTCATCCCCTTTCGTTCCTCCCCGGAAATATCCAGTACAATCTTCCCATCCGCCATCATTATGGTGCGGTTTCCCATACTCAGAGCCTGGTTCATATTGTGAGTTACCATCATACAGGTGATCCCGTTGGAAGCAACGATATCCTTTGTCAGCGTCAGTATTTTTTCGGCAGCTGCCGGATCCAGGGCCGCCGTATGCTCATCCAGCAGCAAAAGCTTCGGGGGCACAATGGTTGACATCAAAAGAGTCAGCGCCTGCCTTTGCCCGCCGGAAAGAAGCCCCACCGGCTGACTCATCCGCTGCTCCAGCCCCATATCGAGAAGCGAAAGCTTCTCCTCAAAAAATATCTTGTCTTTTTTGGAAATCCTGCTGAAGGGAGCCTTCCCTCTGGAAGTGCGAAGATAAGCCAGGGCCAGGTTCTCCTCAATGGTCATGTGGGGGGCCGTCCCTCTCAGAGGATCCTGGAACAGACGCCCTATCACGCGGCTGCGTTTATGCTCCGGCACAAATGTAATATCTTTTCCATCCAGGGCAACGGAACCTTCGTCCACATAAAAGCTTCCTGAAACTGCATTAAAAAGCGTCGATTTGCCCGCTCCATTGGAACCTACAATGGTGACAAAATCTCCCGGCGCCAAATGGAGGGACAGGCCCGAAAGCGCCTTTTTTTCATTGACCGTACCTTCATTAAAAATCTTGGATATTGATTCAACAAGGAGCATATCACTGTCCCCCTTTCTTTCTGGAAGCCGCCCATCTGCGTTTCCTCAGGGCGCCGTAAGCCTTCAGCGTGGGCATGGCGATGGCAAGGGCGACAATAACAGCCGTCACCAGCTTCAGACATTCAATGGGAACCACCTTCGTTTTCAGGACAACGGCATAAATGAAACGGTAAATAACACTTCCGGCAAGGACGGCAAGGACACCCCGCCTCACAGACCCCCGGCCGATCACTGTCTCGCCGATGATCAGGCAAGCCAGGCCGATGACCACGATTCCCGTACCGCCATTGATATCCGCCGATTTCTGCAGCTGGCCCACCACTGCCCCGGAAAGGGCAGTAAATGCGTTTGCAATGCATAACCCCACTGTCACCGTAAAGATTGGATTTATGGAAGAGGCCCGCACCATATCCCGGTTATCCCCAGTGGCACGGATGGACAGTCCCAGCCTGGTTCCAAGGAACCAGATGAGAAACGCGCCTGCCGCTATGGTAATCACCGCCGCCAGCACAAGTTCATACCATCCGCCGCCGATACCTGTCTTTTTAAACAGGCTGAAAATAGTTTCCTGTTTCAGCAGGTTCACATTGGAACTCCATCCCATGGCCATCAGATTGACCGTGTAAAGCCCCGTATTGGTGACAATACCTGCCAGAATCGACGGCACACCCATTTTTGTCTGGAGAAAAGCAGTGACGAAGCCGGCCAAAGCCCCTGCCGCCATAGCCGCAGGAATCGCCAGAAACGGATGGCCCGCTGCCGCCAGCGAAACAGATACCGCCATTCCCAGCACAAAAGCCCCATCCGTGGTCAAGTCTGCAATATCAAGCACCCGGTAGCTTAAAAACAACGCCATGGACACCAGGGCATACATAAAGCCCAGCTCCAGGGCTGTCTGAATAACAAAAACCATGAGAATTCCCCTTTCCTGCCGATAGCCTTCAGGGGGCCAATGGCCCCCTGATTCCCGGCGTTTTCCGTTACAAATTATTCTTCGGTGGTCTGAACCTCCACCAACTCTCCCATGTCTTTAAACAGGGAATAATCTATTTTAAGCCCTTCTGCAGTTTCCGTATTGACGGTGATGATGCCGCCGTCCACTTTGTAGTAATCCTCCATGCCGTCCATCCCTTCTGTCACGGCCTCATAAGCCAGGTCTGCTGTCCGCGTTCCAAGATCCGTATAATTGACGCCACAGGTGACAAACGCCCCGTTCCTTACAAAAGAATCTGCCCCTGTGTAATGGGGGATACCTGCCTCAATCAGCGTATCAGCAATGGCAAGTTCCGCCGACATGATCACATTATCCGTGGGCGTAAAGATGGCATCCACATCTTCCGATACCAGGACGCTGGCCGCTGCGATCACTTCATCGTTTGTATTGGCTGTTGCTTCCGTATAAGGAATATTCTTTGCATCCAGATATGCTTTTGCCTCAGCAATGGGTGTCGCAGAATTGGCCTCTGACAAAGAATAAAGCAACCCCACTTTTTTGATATCGGGATTCTGTGTAAACATCATATCCATAATAAATTCTGTATTCAGGGCATCACTTGTCCCTTTAACATAATCAATCCCTGTCACTTCCGCTGCTTCCGGATCGGAAATTGCTGCATAAATAACCGGTGTCTTTGTATCCTCCGCGCATACAGTCATAACCTGGGCCGCCAGCGTAGCAATGGGAATGATCACATCCACCCCATCGGCAATGGCCTGGTCGCCGATCTGTTTCAAGGTATTTTGTTCACCCTGGCCGGAATAAATTTCATATTCAATGGTAATACCATTGGCCGCCGCCAGTGCATCAAGCTCCGCTGCAACAGACTCTGCAATTTCATCCAAAGATGCATGATCCATCTGCTTCACAATGGCAACCTTCAATGTTTTCTTTTCTGTATCCCCTGCCTGGGACGTCTCTTTTGCCTGTGTCGTCTCTTTTGTTTCTCCCGTCCCCTCTTTCTGTGTCTCTCCGGATTCTTCCTTTTTTGTCTCCGGCGCCTTCGTCTCATCTTTGCTTCCCCCGCAGGCCAATAAAGAAAGGCTCATAGCGATTACTGCTGTCATAGCGATTACTTTTTTTACCATGCTGTGTTTTTTCATTTTGATGTCCTCCATATACCATATAATTTCAGGCGGCAGATGGCCTTTCCGCCTCGCCAAAACGGAAAATTTTTGCGCATATCCCCAAAGGGCTTTTTGTCCATGGGAAACCACATTCCCCATACAACAAAAATAAGCCTCTGTCCCCACATGGGACAAAAGCTCCAGCTTCTGCGATACCACCCAAATTGACGTTCTACGTCCTCTCGCTACACGTACCATCTATACGCGTCCCGGTGGATAACGGGTGGGATGCCCGTCGGTTCCTACTTGGCCCTCGCAGACGATAGTCGTATGCCTCTGCTTTCCTGCCTTTCGGTCCGCCCTCCGAAGTCCATTCACCAGCTATTCCCTGTCCCCTTCACACCAACCGGGGACTCTCTGAAAGTTCATATACCGGATACTTCTCTCCGTCACAGGTTTCAACTATTTAGTTTGTTATATTATAATGAATCCGTAACTATTTGTCAACCCTGGATTAACCTGAGTTTCCGCATTTTTTTACATAAAAAACGGAAAATTCTTCCTGTTTAAATGTTCAAATACAAAAACTCAGGTAACGAAAGGGTTCAAATCTCCGTAAACGTGCACCGCTCCTTAATACCTGAAGCATCAATATGGAATACCACTGTCCCGTCCGCCAAAAGTTCTTTCTCATAGGTGACAGCTTTTCCTTTAAATTTGTTTTTCACATATTCCTCCGGGTCAGGAACCTCCGCCTCTTCAATAAATACATCCCGCATCTGGTTGTTGGCGCACTGGTTAAATATCTCCCATACAATTTCATATTCCTTCATGCTATAGCTCCCATGCCCTTTTTACAGAGGGCTTTTATTGATATTGGCTCAGATACGGAAAACTCCGCCCGTTTTCTCACTGCAAATCTTTGTCGCTGGTATAGACCAGGGCACACATACCTGCTCCCACATGGGCGCCGATGACCGGGCCAATGTCGGCAATGATGGCGTCTTTAATAAGTCCCCTCTCCAAAAGAGCCTCTTTCAGCTTTCCCGCAAGTTCCAGATTGGCCGCATGGCCGATCACAACAGTCTGGCTGCTGCTTTCATGCCCTTCCGCCTCAATTTTCTGGCAGAAGGTTTCCAATACTTTTTTCGCTCCCCGCAGCTTGGCCGCTGTCACCAGTTTTCCTTCCGCATCCACACTGAGCAGAGGCTTTACGCCAAGGGCTGTCCCCAAAATGGCGGCAGCAGCAGAAATCCTCCCGCCCTGTCTCAGATGATCCAGATCATCCACCACAAACCAGTGACGTACTTTCAGGCGGTTTTCATAAATCCATTTTTCCAGCTCCTCCATGGACATTCCTTCTTCCTTCAAAAGAGCCGCCCTGTAAGCCAAAAGCCCTTCTCCTATGGAAGCACAGAGGGAATCCACACTGACAATCTTCCGCCCCGGATATTTTTCCATCAAAGTATCTGCCGCCAGAAGGGACGCCTGGTACGTACCGCTTAAACCGGATGAAAAGCAGACATAAAGGATATCCAGCCCTTTCTCCAGAATCGGTGTAAATACTTCTTCATAAGTAAAATAATTAATCTGGCTGGTGCTGACCTTATCTCCGGCCTTCACTCTTTTGTAAAACTCGTCGAAACTCATCTCTCTGGCATCCGCATAGTGCTGGTAAGGCTTTTCATTCACCAGGAACTCCATAGGGACAACCTCGACTCCCAGCTTCGCAAAAATCTCACCCGGCAGATCTGCCGTACCGTCCGTTACAAGTACATAGTCAGACATTTTATCCTCCCTGCGCTGCCGCGCCCTAAAATCTGTGCTTTCTATGTAACCGGGAGGATGCCTCCCGGCACTGTTCCATTAATTGTATCGACAATCAAAGTATTTGTCAATGGTCACTTTTTCACCCATACTTCCACATTTCTGTCCACGCCCATTTTGTTGGCTATGGAACAGTTGTCCACCAGTACGTCAATCCGTTTTCCCTTGATTCCGCCCCCGCAGTCCTCGGCCACGTATTCATAGTCCAGCCCTCCGATGCGCACATGGGTGTAATAGGGAATCACCGACGGATCCACTGCGATGGTATGATGGAGCTGCATGGGTTCCTGTGTACTTGTCTTCCATGCCCACTGGTCATTGCAGCAGGAAAGAGGGCAATAATAAGTGATAACCCAGTCGTCTCCTAAGCTTACCCATTCTCCATCTGCCTCCAGCGCTTCTTCCTCTTCCTGTGCCGCTTCCGGCAGGGCCTCCCCTGCCTCCGATTCAGATTCTGCGGCTGCTTGTGCTTTTGCGGCAGACTCCGCCGCCAGCTTCAGTTCCAGCTCTGCATTCCAGTCAGGCTCGCCCACCATGGACACGCCATCCTCCTTTGACGGCTCGTATTCACGAATCCACCGGATGTCAAACCCAGCAATATGATTACCTACCTGTGCCAGTGCAGGGGTTTCCGTGCCAAGCAGCAGAAGGGCCATTCCCAGTCCTACGACAAATCGTGTTCTCATAAAAATCTTCCTTTCTATTTATGATATGGATTTGTCATAGTATTGCCCTGTTTTTTCCTTATTATTCCAGATTATAAAACCAGGTGATACAAACGGAGGATAAACCGGCTCCCTTTTCCCGGCTCACTTAGCGCCTCAATCTGCCCGTTTTGAATATTGATAATGTGCTTGGCCATGGCCAGCCCAATGCCGACGCTGTCCTTTCCTCCGTTCTTTCCTTTATAAAACCGCTCAAAAATGTGAGGAAGATCCTCCGGTGCAATTCCTTCCCCGTTATCCTCCACCACAAGCTGCGTATAAATCCCCCTGTTTTCACTGTAAATCATAATCCTACCCTCTTCCGGCGTATGTTCCATACAGTTTTTCACAATATTGGAGATGGCCTCCGCCGTCCACTGGAAATCACAGACCAGTTCCTGCCCCACGGGGATATTTACCACAAATGTCTGGTTTTTAAGTTCCATGGGAATCAAAAGATGTTCCACTGCCTTTTCTACCAGCGCTTTTACAGAAACCCGCTCCCGCTTAAACTGTATGGTCCCCGCATCCAGTTTGGACATTTTAAGAAGCGAACTCAACAGCCATTCCATCCGTTTTAACTGGGAGCGGATAGAACGCACAAACACTTCCCGCTTCTCAGCCGGAAGATTTTCCTCCCGCAGAATGTCGGTCATCACCATCATGGAGGTCATGGGCGTTTTCAGCTGGTGGGAAATATCCGACAGGGAATCTGCCAGGTATCTTTTATCATCCAGCAAAAGCTCTGCCTGGGTTTCCATTTTTGTCACCAGCTTATAAATATCATTCCGAAGGATACTCAG
Source organism: uncultured Lachnotalea sp. (assembly GCA_948470255.1). Taxonomy (GTDB): domain Bacteria; phylum Bacillota; class Clostridia; order Lachnospirales; family Lachnospiraceae; genus Lientehia. The sequence goes on along the minus strand of CAOKOS010000003.1, from coordinate 70,060 downwards.
TTCCCCTTCCACATTATCAGGAATATCCAGTTTCTTTTCCCCGTTTAATACTCTCCTTAAATATATGGATAAAGAAGCAATCTTCCGGTAACGCAGCCCGCCGCCTGCAAGAAAAATAAAAAGCCCCGCCGCGAAAAACAGAAGAAACCAGCAAAAGCCCGCTCTGGACTCCGCAAACACCGCACTGCCGCAGATGACCCCCGACACAACGTAAACCCCGCATCCATATTTCAGTTCTCTGTTCCGAAACATATCATTCCCCCAGCCGATAGCCCAGGCCCCGCACCGTCCTGATCAGTTCTGTCTCACCGTTTCCACCGCCCAGCTTTTCCCTAAGCCGTTTGATATACACTGTCAGCGTATTGTCATTGACATAATCCCCGCCAATATCCCACAGGCTTTCCAAAAGCTGGTTCCTGCTGAGTATCCTGCCTTCCGCCTGCGCCAGGGTAAGAAACAAGCGGTATTCCATGGCAGTCAGGCTAAGCTCCGTATCCCCTTTATACACTTTTGCCTGCAGCGGGTAAACAGTAATATCCCCGATATGGAAAACCTGCCCCCCGCTGTCCATCTTCTGATAACGGCGCAGTACGGATTTCATCCTGGACAAAAGTTCCCTGATCCGAAAGGGTTTTGTAATATAATCATCTGCCCCCATATCAAGCCCCATGACCACATTCCCCTCATCATCGCAGGCCGTCAGGAAAATCACCGCCACATCATCCCTCCGCTTTGCTGTTTTGCAGATTTCATAACCGTTTCCGTCGGGCAGCGTCACATCTAAAAGGCACAAATCAAAACGTTCCTCCCCCAGGGCCTTTTTTGCTTCTGCCACCGTATGGCAGGTACGGATATCATATCCCTCCTGTTTCAAAGAGTATTCCAGCCCCAAGGCAATGCTGTGGTCATCTTCTACAAATAAAACCTTCATCTGTCCGCCCTCTCTTCTCAATCATCTTTTCTGTTTATTTTACCATAAATGATGCAGGAATTTTTCATAAAAATTAAGAAAAATAATGACGCTATTTCTTTTCTTCGTGTTATACTTAGACATTAGTATAAAATTTTGAAAAGGACTGTTACCAATGATTGCCGTTTTACTGTCTCCTTTATATATCCTTGTGACTCTTTATCTGCTCCGCTGGAACCTGTGGTGGTTTTCGGCCTGCGGCGCCTTTTTCAGAAAAACCTGGTTCCGTATCGTTTATTCTGTATTCTTTCTCTTTGTCTCCCTCTCTCTTGTCATCGCCTTTTTTATAAAAGAGCCTTCTCTTAAATGGTTTTTCAAGCATTTAAGCAACTACTGGCTGGGAACTCTTTTATACATTGTGCTGGCTGTGATTATGGGTGACCTCATCCGTGTCATTCTCCTCCACTGGGACCGGGTCAATAAAGTCAAGCTCCGCTCCAGAAAAACGTTTCTCATAAGCGGTGGGATCGTTATCACAGTGATTCTTTCCCTCAGCGCTTACGGCATTATCCATGCCAGGACCTTAAAAATTAAACACTATGACATCACCATCGACAAACCTTGCGCCGCCGGGGACTTGAAAGTGGTGCTTATTGCCGACCTCCATATGGGGTACAGTATTGACCACAGCTATATTGAGCACATGGTTGAAAAAGTCAACGCCCTGGAGCCGGATTTAATCTGTATTGCCGGGGATATTTTTGATAATGATTATGACGCCCTGGACGACCCGGAGGCCATTACCGCTGCCTTAAAAAGTATGCAAAGCACTTATGGCGTCTACGCATGTTGGGGAAATCACGACATTGATGAAAAGATTCTGGCTGGCTTCACTTTTGGTTCCGACAAAGATCTGGTGGATGATTCGCGCATGGCCGGCCTTCTGGAAGAGGCAGACATTGTCCTGCTCAATGACGAAACGGTCTGTATTGACGGCGCCTTCTACCTGGTCGGCCGAAAGGATATCGACCGGGTAAAAAAGATCGAACACTCGAGGAAGTCCCCCGAAGAACTGACGGCAGATCTTGACTTAAGTAAGCCTGTCTTTGTTTTGGAGCACCAGCCCAAGCAGCTTGACCGGCTGGCGGCAGCTGGCGCAGACGTCCAGCTTTGCGGGCATACCCATAACGGCCAGATGTTCCCTGGGAATTTGTTAATCAAGTTTTTCTGGGAAAACCCCTACGGCCTTGATAAAAAAGGCTCCATGTATTCCATCGTCACCTCCGGCGTCGGTATCTGGGGGCCTGATATGCGCGTCGGAACCGACAGTGAAATCGTGGAAATCCAGGTGCATTTCCAATAAAAGGAAAACGGCGCGCGTTTCCTTTCCTTATTTCTCACTGGAATTATCTTTCCACCAAATCATAACATGGATTATCATAAAAGTACAAAAATAGCGAATAGTATGTTATAATTTATGTGTTGCTCACCGACACCCGCAACAGGGAGGAGGTGTCTGCATGGAAGTTGTGATTTCTTTTTTAGTTGCTGTTTTGGCTGGTGTAGCCTGCCACTACATCATCAAATGGTTAGACAGTGACGATAAGAGCAACAACTAACCTAGTGGGTACTTTGCCACTATAAAAGAAAAGAAGAATCCCCAAACTGTGCTGCAACACGGTTTGGGGATTTGTTTCTTGTCCGCATGGACTTGTGATTTCTTTTTGCCTATTGGCATTATAGCATATGCAAAAACTTTTTTCAATATGCTTTTCCAATCTGAAATTTATCCTTATCTGATATCAATCAAGATATAATAACTTAGATTTTTCAGCCCAACTCACAGCAACCGCCGCCATGAATGAAATAGGCTTGAAGCCCAATACCTTCTATCGCAGAGTAAAAGAATTGGGACTGTAGAGCAGCCCACAATAGCGGAGAAACGCGGAAAAACCGCTTCTCATAAATTCCACTTTTTCAAATTCCACCTTTTGACTTTTGGAGGAAGGAGCAAACAGATAATTCCACCTTTGGCGTAGCAGCAGCACAAAGTAAAAAGAGGACAGACCTTTTTCGTCCATCCTCCTGATACTCAAAAACTCTTATAAATCCTACATTTGCATAGCTTGCAGCTTAGCCAAAGTATCTCTCTAACAGGCCTTTGAAGGCTTTTCCGTGTCTTGCTTCGTCGCGGGCCATCTCGTGTACGGTGTCATGGATTGCATCCAGGTTAGCTGCTTTTGCTCTCTTGGCCAGATCAAATTTTCCGGCAGTTGCGCCGTTCTCAGCAGCTACGCGCATTTCCAGGTTCTTCTTGGTGCTGTCGGTCACTACTTCGCCAAGAAGCTCTGCAAATTTTGCCGCATGTTCTGCCTCTTCGTAAGCAGCCTTCTCCCAGTACAGACCGATTTCAGGATATCCTTCTCTGTGGGCAACTCTTGCCATAGCCAGATACATACCAACTTCAGAGCACTCGCCATTGAAGTTCGCCCTCAAATCATCCATAATATCCTGGCTGGCGCCCTGAGCTACGCCTACCACATGCTCTGCCGCCCATGCCATATCACCGGACTGCTCGGAGAATTTGCTTGCGGGAGCGCCGCACTGAGGACATTTCTCAGGAGCAGCATCGCCTTCATGTACATAGCCACATACGTCACATACAAACTTTTTCATTTTGGGGTTCTCCTTTTCTTATATAAAATTTTTATGGTCTTCAAAAACAGTAATGATTCCTGTTATTGAAAGATTATCACATCACGCATTGCTTGTCAAGTTGTTTTTTTAAGTTTCTGCTTTTTTATCACTGCCGGCATTTCCCACCAGCCCGCTGCCCTGACAATTTCTGCAAAGCCCATAAAACATCGCCGTATGGCTCTCAATGGAACCTTCAAAGACCTTTGTCGCCATGGCCTCCAAGTCTCCCGAAGGCATCATGGGAATATCCTGTACGCAGCCGCAGCCCCTGCAGATAAAATGATAATGGGATTCTGTATTGGGGTCAAATCGTTCTACCCCGTCGCCGCAGGATATTTTCTGTACCTCTCCCAAAGAGGCCAGGAGGGAAAGATTCCGGTAAACAGTTCCCAAACTGATATTGGGATAAGACCTGCGGATATTTGTATATACCATGTCTGCCGTCGGATGATCCCGGCGGCCAGCTATAAACTCTTTGATACTTTCACGCTGCCGGCTGTATTTCAGAGTTTTCATATCATCTCCTCCAAAAACAATAATAAATACTGTTTTTATTATAGACACTTCCAGCCATGCTGTCAACCAGTGTTAATCAATATTTATCCAACTAAATTTTTCCAGGAACCATAAAATGCAGAAACTCAAACACTTTCCCTCTTGCTTTTTTTTCCATTTTCCGTTATACTGTCTTATGTATTGGAGACATAGCTCAGCTGGGAGAGCGTCTGCTTGACGTGTAGAAGGTCGCAGGTTCGAGCCCTGTTGTCTCCATGATTTAGAAAAAACCACGTACTTACGCCAGATATTAAAACAGCGGAAATGCGTGGTTTTTTTGTTTCTTTTACTCCTTATGGGCTAAAGCCTGGTTTTATCCGAAAAATTCTTTACTGCTTCCCCTCCACACAGAATTCTCCTGCATTTTTCTCCTCGCATACACGGATTCCATGGTAAAACATATAACTAACCGGTGTGGGAATACCCAGTTCCTTTCCCAGGCGCAGTACTGTTCCTGCAAAAAGTTCTACCTCCGTCTTTTTCCCATTCTCCAAATCCTGCAGGGTGGAAGGCTTGTTCCTATAAGGGACATGTTTCAAAGTTTCTTCCTGCATTTCGATGTCTGACTCATTCAAATCCACCCCCAGCCTGTTGGCAATGGCCATAACTTCCCGCATGGCCCCCCGGCGGATTTCATTGGCAGAATCACTGGTGCGGAAAGCTCCAAAGGGAATACCAAGAAGGGCACATGTCATGTTTTCCCCCACGTTACACATATATTTGAACCAAAGCCCCCGTTTCATATCATCGTCAATCACATAAGGGATATCACATGCCTCAAAAAATGTTTTAATTGCCGCAACCCTGGGAGAAAGTATCTCATTTTTGGCTTCTCCAAAATGGACTGTTCCCCAATAGGGATCAAAATCTGCCACGCCGTCTTTCATCACAATGGACATCCGCATGAAAGAGTAGAGCACATGCTCCCATCCATAAACCGCCGCCACTTTTTCCTCACTGTCTATTCCATTCATGACGCAAAGAATCTGCGTATCCTCTCCCACAAGATTCCGTATATCCTCTATGGCCTGGGCCAGTCCCATGTCTTTCATTGCCATGATGACCAAGTCTGCCTTGGGGCCTTCTTCCTCCGGTGTCCGGACAGAAAATTTGTAATTTACACCATTGACAGTGATTCCCTGCTGTTCCAGCCGTTGCTTTCTTCCTCCTGCTGCTATCACCTGGAAATGTTCCCGGCCAAGGTACGCTTCCATCCTGGGTGCAAAAAAAGAACCCATGGCTCCTAGTCCAATAAGCGCCGCATATTTTATCTCCATTCTTATACCTCCAGATTTTTCCTATACGGTTCTATCATACCTTTTCCATGGATTCTTTTCAAGTATCTGACCCGGTCTTTCGCATTTTTGCCGCCTGAATCTCACTTGCTAAAAAATGCCATGATCTCGTGAGCCAAAAGCGGCATGGCCGACAGAAAAAGAAGCATAATCCATTCTGTCACCTTAAGGGGACTTGTTCCAAACACCTTGATAAAATAAGGGACTTCTGTCACAAGAAGCTGTAAAAGGATACCTATGGCGACAGCCACTATCATCAGCTTATTGCGCAAATGATTCATACGGAATATGGAAGTCTCCACGTCCCTCATACCTATGGCGTGAAACAGCTGAGAAATACCCAGTACAGTAAAAGCATAAGTCTGGCAGCGGCCAAGAAGCGCGCCGTCCGTCATTAAAATACCGAGATTCTTAAGAGTGACTGGCTGCCCCGCCCTCATCAGCTGCCCAATGGGAATCTGTAAAAACGCCGTCGTGCTGATGATTGCAATGAGCAGTCCGTAAAGCACGGTACAGCCCAGCCCGCCATGGGTAAAAAGGCTTTCATTCTTTGGCCGCGGCGGCCGTTTCATGTAATTCCGGTTTCCGTTCACATCCACGCCCAAAGCAAGCGCGGGAAGGGAATCTGTAATTAAGTTAATCCAGAGGATATGGCTCGGTTTTAACGGCGATGGAAGTCCCAGGCCGATGGCAGCCAGCATAGTGATGATTTCACCAAAATTGGAAGACAGCAGGAAAAGCACTGATTTTTTAATATTCTCATAAATCCCCCGCCCCAGGGCAATCGCTTTTGTGATCGTAGCAAAATTGTCATCCGTCAGTACAAGGTCAGCCGCATTTTTCGCCACATCTGTCCCAGCCATTCCCATGGCGACCCCCACATCAGCTGCTTTGAGAGACGGAGCGTCATTGACGCCGTCCCCGGTCATGGCGACAATCTCCCCTGCCGCCTTATAAGCCGATACAATCCGTACTTTATGTTCCGGGGCCACATGGGCAAACACACGGAGCCAGGGAAGGCGGTTTTTCAGCGTTTCATCGGAAAGTGCAGACAGCTCCTCACCGGAAATACATTCTTCCGCCCGGTCAGCAATGCAAAGCTCTTTCGCTATGGCGAAAGCTGTGTCTGCCCGATCCCCGGTTATCATGACTGTCTTTACCCCTGCACGGCGAAACTGTATTACTGCCTCTGCCGCCTCAGGCCGGATGGGATCTGCCATGCCTGCCATTCCCACAAAAATCATATCCCGCTCTCTCGGTCCTTCCACATCCCGGCACATGGCAACCGCCAGCACACGGAGGGCGGCCCCTGTAAAGCTTTTGAGAACCTGCCGTATTTCTTCCCTTTCCTGCCAGCTCATCAAAACAGGATGACCTTCCTTCCACACAAAGCGGCAGCGTTCCAGCACCTCATCCGGCGAGCCTTTTGTATAGGAAATCCGGCTCCCCCGGTCGGCATGATAAGTCGTCATCATTTTTCTGTCCGAATCAAAGGGGATTTCATTTCTCCGCGGCATACTCCGCTCCAGCTCCCGCCTATACAGACCATGGGCAGCCGCCATATCAAGAAGCGCCAGCTCTGTGGGATCTCCCAGACGTCCGTCCGCCTCTTCCTGTCCTTTTTTCCTCCCGCAGCTTTTTATGCTTCTCCTGGAAACTCCCCCTGCCCTGGAAACTTCCGCGTCATTACAGAGCGTAAAACCCTGGAGAAAATGCCGGTCCCAATCATCTCTCAATTCCTCCGGCTCACAAATCCGTCCTCCCGTATAACACCTCGACACGGTCATCCTGTTTTGTGTCAAAGTCCCCGTCTTATCGGAACAGACCACACTGACACAGCCCAGTGTTTCTACGCTGGGAAGTCTTTTCACAATGGTATTGACCTTCACCATCCGTGAAACGCTCAAGGCCAGAACCATGGTGACAATCGCCGGCAGCCCTTCCGGCACTGCTGCCACTGCCAGGGAAATGGCTGTAATCAGCATTTCGGGAATGTCCCGTTTCTGCCACACTGCCACCAGAAACAAAAGTATACAGAGAATTACTGAAACGATACTTAAAACTTTCCCTAAATCTGCCAGCCTTTTCTGAAGGGGTGTTTTTTCTGTCTTTGTATTCTGTAACATTCCGGCAATTTTTCCAATTTCCGTATCCATACCAATGGCTGTTACAATTCCCTCTCCCCGCCCATAGGTAACATTTGTAGACATATAAGCCCGGTTATTGATTCCCGTATCCTTTGTCACCGGAACAGACTCCCCCGTCAGGGCCGACTCTTCAATTTTCAGGTTCACCGCCGTCTTTAAAAGTAAATCTGCCGGAACCTGGCGTCCAGCTTCCAGGCAGACAATATCCCCTGGTATCAGGCTGGCAGCAGGAACTTCACTTACCCGCTCCCCCTCTTTCAAAAGCGCTTTAGGACTGGACATTTTCTTTAATGCGTCAAGGGCCCTGGCCGCCTTCCCCTCCTGAATCACACCCACAAAAGAATTAAGGCTGATAACCACAAGAATAATCACCATATCGCCATATTCTTTTAACAGTGCAGAAATGGCAGCCGCCACCATCAGAATATAAATCAAGGGACTGTTTAACTGTTCTATAAAACGAACAATCACAGAATCCCTCTTTTCCTCATCCAATACATTCATGCCGCGTCTGTAGCCGGCCGATTTGACTTTTTTCTCCGCCACGTTATTCCTCCCGTTTTTATACTGACAAACCCCCGGAGGGCTTTTTATCTGTACGGTAAAAACTATGAGGACATGCGGGAAAATATGTGTTATAATACCCGAAAAAGAATGTGATACGACTGAAAGGAGTTTTCTTTATGCCCAGCATCATAAGTTCACTATCTTATCAATATAAAATGCAAACCAATACCCGGAGAGGTTTGAAAAAGCAGCTTTCCACCCACACCCACGGCAGCCTGAAAGATATGACGCCTCCTAAGTCCATAGAAAGGCGTTATCATGTTCAGGCAGATTCCCTATATGGAAGACCAGTTTATTACATGGATTTTAAAAACACGGAGGATAAGCCCTGTATTCTGTATTTTCATGGCGGTACGTTTCTGACAGGCCTTAAGAAAAAGCACTGGCGATTCATAAAAACACTTCTTTTCGGTACTGGCTGCCCGGTGGTCATCCCTGACTATCCCCTTATCCCTGAGCATACCCATAAGAAAATCCTCGCTTTCTGCGAGGAAACCTATCTGTCCCTGATTCCCAAATGTCCCCAGGGTATCGTGGTTATCGGAGACGGCGCCGGGGCAAACCTGGCCATGGCGACGGTTCAGCAAGTCCTTCAGGAAGGGCTTCCCACCCCCAGGCAGCTCCTCCTTTTGTCTCCCTGTCTGGATCTCACAGGCGCCAACCCCATCAAAAATGTACTGGCCCACAGAGATCCTGTACTGGAACCGGACAGCCAGAGGGAAGCCGCCCTCCTCTATGCAGGAAGCCTCCATCTAAACGATCCTTTGATCAGCCCCGTTTTTGGTTCCATGAAAGGACTTCCCAAAATCAGCGTATGGACAGGGGACAACGATATCCTCTATGCGGATAGCCTTCTGTTAAAAGAAGCTCTGCAAAAAGCTCATACTCCTTATCATATTTACACTTATCCCCATATGATCCACAACTGGATGTTTGACCGGATACCTGAAGGGCGGACTGCCCTCCGCCAGATTGTAATGACCCTCCGGGAATATTTGTAAGGATTGGGCCGGCCGTAAAATCTCTGAATTTGTATACGTCAGACGCCCCCGCCGTCTCTGGGATGAAATCAGAGACGGCGGGGGCGTCTGACGGACATAAACTAAATTGTCTATATTTTGCAGCGTTCCATCTTCTTCATAGTGTTTATTTGAAATATTCTACTCCGGACTCAAAGACCTGCATATCCTGCTCACCGTAGATATTGACAGCCACAAACTCACCTTTTCGTTCAATATGGGCCATCTTTCCGAAAATACGGCCGTCAGGGCTTGTGATGCCCTCAATGGCCTGGTAGGAACCATTGGGATTCCATGCTTCGTCCATGGTAGGTACGCCGAATTCATTGACATACTGAGTCGCCACCTGTCCATTCTCAAAAAGCTTTCCGAGCCATTCCCCACTTGCCACAAAGCGTCCCTCCCCATGGGATGCCGCCGTACAATAAACGCCTCCCAGTTTTGCCTTCTGGAGCCAGGGTGATTTATTGGACATTACCTTCGTATATACCATCTTGGAAATATGGCGTCCGATGGTATTATACGTTAACGTAGGGGAATCCACCGTCTGTTCCCGGATTTCTCCATAAGGCACCAGGCCCAGCTTGATGAGAGCCTGGAAACCATTGCAGATTCCAAGCATCAGTCCATCCCTCTCATTTAAAAGTTTATTTACAGCCTCTGTCATCCGCCCGTTGCGGAATACGGTTGCAAAAAACTTTGCAGAACCTTCCGGCTCATCGCCTGCGGAAAAACCGCCGGGGAACATGATGATCTGCGCCTGGGAAATGGCTTTTTCAAAAATCTCCACCGAATCGCGGATGTCCTCTGCCGTTATATTTTTAAGAACCTTTGTCACCACATTGGCTCCTGCGGCAGCAAAAGCTTTCGCACTGTCATATTCACAGTTGGTTCCTGGGAATACAGGGATAAATACCGTAGGTTTTGCCACTTTATGCCTGCATACGTAAACATTGTCCGCCTTAGAAACACTATCCCTCAAAACCGCCTGTTCTGTGCCGGATACCGTAGGGAATACCTTCTCCAAGGGAGTCTCCCAAACCGTCTGGAGGTCTGCAAGGCCAAGACGCATGGAGCCATATTCCACGGCCCCCTTGTCAGTCACCTCACCGATGACCCGGTAACGGCCCGAAAGTTCCGAAACCTTTTCTCCGGGCACTTCAGCCACCAGGTTTCCCCAGCCTGCCGCAAATAAATCTTCTGCCGCCACGTCATGTTCAATCTTTACACCCATCCTGTTGCCGAAAGCCATCTTCGTCACAGCTTCCGCGATACCGTTTCTTTCCACTGCGTAAGCAGATACAATTTTTCCAGCCCTGATGTCGTCAAAAAATTTTCCATATTGATCCATGGCCTGTCCATAAACAGGCATATCGTATTCATCCCTGTCAATGGTAAAAAGCGCCAGCTTGTTTCCGGCATGTTTTAGCTCCGGCGTAATGACTGTTTTTCCGCTGGCAACGTCCACTGCAAAGGACACCAGTGTGGGCGGCACATCCAAGTCATTGAATGAGCCCGACATACTGTCTTTTCCGCCAATGGAAGGGAGGCCAAAGCCCAGCTGGGCATCATAAGCCCCAAGCAGCGCGGAAAAAGGTTCACCCCAACGCTCCGCCTCTCCCGTCATCCTGCGGAAATATTCCTGGAACGTAAAGCGGATTTTCCTGTAGTCTCCGCCGGCTGCCACAATCTTCGCCACCGAAGAAACCACTGCATAGATGGCCCCGTGGTACGGGCTCCAGGATGAAAGATACGGGTCAAACCCATAGCTCATCATGGTCACAGTATCTGTTTTTCCGTCCGTCACCGGAAGTTTCGCCACCATGGACTGGGTTTCTGTCATCTGGTATTTTCCGCCATAAGGCATGTAGACGGAACCTGCGCCGATGGAGCCGTCAAACATTTCCACCAACCCTTTTTGGGAACAGACATTTAAGTCTCCCATGGTTTCCATCCATTTGGCCGAAGTGTCCGCCACTTCTTTCTTATCAAAAGGATTTCCCTCACGGCCAGGCACCTTCACAGCCACGTCCGCTTCCTGATGGGCGCCGTTGGTATCCAAAAAGGCCCTGCTTAAATCCACAATAACCTTTCCCCTCCAGGACATGACAAGACGGGGGCTTTCCGTCACCTCTGCCACAGGGATGGCTTCCAGATTTTCTTCCTTTGCAAAGTCAAGGAACCTGTTCACATCCTTTTTGTCAACGACCACTGCCATCCGCTCCTGGGATTCCGAAATGGCAATCTCTGTGCCGTCCAGCCCGGCGTATTTCTTCGGAACCTTGTCCAGATCAATCATCAGGCCGTCTGCCAGCTCTCCAATGGCCACCGACACTCCGCCTGCACCAAAATCATTACATTTTTTAATGATATGGCTGACCTCTTCCCTGCGAAACAGCCTCTGAAGCTTTCTCTCTGTGGGCGCATTCCCTTTCTGCACTTCAGCCCCGCAAGTCTCAATGGATTTCTCCGTATGGACTTTGGAAGAGCCTGTGGCTCCGCCGCAGCCGTCGCGGCCCGTCCGCCCGCCGAGGAGGATAATGACATCACCCGGGTCAGAGGTTTCACGGATGACTGCCCTCCTGGGGGCCGCCCCCATGACAGCGCCAATTTCCATTCTCTTTGCCGCATAGCCAGGATGGTATATTTCCTTTACATACCCCGTCGCCAGGCCGATCTGATTTCCATAAGAACTATAACCATGGGCTGCTCCCCGCACCAGTTTTTTCTGAGGGAGTTTGCCTTTCATGGTTTCCGATACAGGCACAGTCGGATCGGCAGCCCCGGTCACGCGCATGGCCTGATACACATAAGTCCGGCCCGAAAGCGGGTCACGGATAGCCCCGCCAAGGCAAGTGGCGGCCCCGCCAAAAGGTTCAATTTCCGTCGGGTGGTTGTGGGTTTCGTTTTTAAAGTTCACCAGCCATTCCTCAGTGACGCCGTCAATCTCCACCGGTACTACGATACTGCAGGCATTGATCTCATCCGATTCCTCCTGATCCTGAAGCTTCCCCTCTTTTTTCAGCTTTCTCATGGCCATCAGAGCTAAATCCATCAGACAGACAAACTTGTCTTTTCTGTCTCCAAATATTTCAGCCCTGTCGGCCATATATTTTTCATAGGAAGCCTCCATGGGCTTTCTGTAATCCCCATTTCCAAAAGTTACATTTTTAAGCTCCGTCTGGAATGTAGTATGGCGGCAGTGATCCGACCAGTAAGTATCCAGTACTCTGATTTCCGTCATGGACGGCTCTCTGTGTTCTTCATTTTTAAAATAATTCTGGATATGGAGGAAATCTTTGAAGGTCATAGCCAAGTTCAGGGAATCATAAAGAGCCTGAAACTCCCTTTCTCCCATACTGCAAAATCCCTCTAAAACTTTTACATCAGCCGGTTCACTGAATTTTGTAATGAGCGTATCGGGGATTTCCTCTGCCGCCTCCCGGCTGTCCACAGGATTGATGCAGTGCTCTTTCACTGCTGCTTTCTCCTCCTCTTTAAAATCCCCTTCCAGGACATAAGTGGTGGCGCTCCGGATCACCGGCTCTTCATTTTCATTCAGAAGTTTCACACACTGTTCGGCGGAATCTGCCCGCTGGTCGAACTGGCCCGGCAGATATTCCACTGAAAATACCAGATCCCCTGTTTTTCTCTCAAAATCGCCTTCATAAAGGACATCCACCGGCGGTTCGGAAAAAATCGTCCCTTTTGACTTTTCATAAGTATCTTCAGACAGGTTTTCCACATCATAACGGATGAGAACCCGCACGTCTTTCACCGTCTCAATGCCCAGATAACTGCTGATTTCTTCCTTTAGTTCCTTTGCCTGGATAGCAAAAGGTTTTTTCTTTTCCACATAGATCCGTCTTACGCTCATAGATACCTCCATGTATTGTACTTTATACTTTATTATAATTAGAACAAAGAATCCTGCGGCGGGTTTTTATTGTATGGAAATTAAGTTTCTCTATACACTAAAAAAGATGTAGCCTCTTTTCGCTTCTTCCATATCATATTTCATTTTTTATGGAAAGTCAATTCTGCTGCCATTTAAGTTTCCACATTCTTCCCCAATCAGGAAAATCACACTTTACATCTGCGGCCGTATTGTATATACTAAAGCCAGCCATAATATATTTCAGACAGGAAGTGAATACGATTGAAAATAGAAAAAATCAGTGAAAACCAAATACGCTGTACTCTTAATAGCAATGACCTGACCGACCGCCAGCTGAACCTGGGGGAACTGGCCTACGGCAGTACAAAGGCCCGCAACCTGTTTCGGGAAATGATGCAGCAGGCCTTCAATGATTTTGGCTTTGATGCCGAAGATAACCCTTTGATGGTAGAAGCCATCCCGTTGTCCACCGACAGCATTATGCTGATTATTACGAAAGTGGATGATCCGGAGGAGCTGGATACCCGATTTGCCAAATTTTCTCCTGGTTCTGAGGAGGATGGCGCAGGTGAAGACCCTTCCGTCCCTTTTACTCTGGAAGGCGCGCCGGCCCCAGACCTTACCACTCCTTCTGATGAGCCAAAAGAGGCATCCTCTTCCGAGGATTTACGTATTTTTCATTTTCGTTCCCTGGATCACGTCTCCCAGGCCGCCCAGGTACTGGAAGCTTCTTTTGATGGCCACAATTCCCTGTACAGGAATCCGGCAACAAAAGAATATTTTCTGGTGATCAGCCGCCAGGGCTACAAAGAAGACGAATTTGCCAGGGTTCTCAACACCCTCTCAGAATTTGGCGCCCGTATAAAAGGCACCTATGCCAGCGAGGCTTATTATCAGGAGCATTTTGACCTGATCATTGAAGGGCTGGCCTTACAGATTTTAAAGGCGGTCTGACAACCGGATTCCAAACTGCCCTAAGCCTTTTATGATGGATTCATACCCCGTCACCTGCACCGTATGAATACCAAATTTTTTCGCTGCTTCCAGATTTACCGGAATGTCGTCAAAAAAGACCGCGTCTTCCGGAAGGATTCCATATCTGGAAAGCAGCGTTTTATATATCTCCGGCTCCGGCTTAATATGCTTTTCCTGATAAGAAATCACTTGTCCGTCTGTATATTCCAAAAACTTAAAACTGGATAAGCGCTGTTCATAAAAAGTTTTTCCATAATTAGAAAGGATATAAATCCGATATCCCAGTTCTTTTAACCGTTTCAAAAGCCCCGGTGCATAATCATTTTCGCTGACCGCCACGGCCGCTCCTGCATAAATTTCGCGGATCAGGCTCTCATATCCCGGCGCTTCCCTGCATATGGCGGCTAAAATTTCCTCATCCGACAGACGTCCCCGATCCACTTCTTTCCACATAGGACTCATAAATAACGCCTGTTCCACAATCTCATGTTCCCTGGCCGGAAGCTTCCAGCTATACAGATAAGACTTCCAGTTAAAATCCGCCAACACATTTCCAATATCAAAAATCAATGTATGTACCATAGTTCCTCCTGCGTCTGTGAAAAAAGCGCCGGAAGTTTTCCCGACGCTTATGGTTTCGCTGACTCCTCACCTTCAAATGAGAGGAGTCCTCTTTATGATCTCGTTTCTCCCGGGACCATTGGACACCATGGTTACCGGCACTCCAAGTTCCCTTTCAATCTCTTCGATATAATTCCGGCAGTTTTCCGGCAGCTCTTCATAATTGCGGATCCCGCGGATATTACATTTCCAGCCGGGAAGGGTCTTGTAAACCGGCTTACAGTATTCCAGCATGGATGTAACAGGAAAATCTCTGGTGACTTTCCCGTCAAACTCATATCCCACACAAATGGGGATCTCATCCAGATACCCCAATACGTCCAGAACCGTCAAAACAGCTTCCGTCGCTCCCTGTACCCGGCAGCCATAACGGCTGGCCACTGCATCAAACCATCCCACTCTTCTGGGACGCCCTGTGGTGACACCATATTCTCCGCCGTCTCCGCCTCTGTCGCGAAGCTCCTGCGCTTCCTCTCCAAAAAGCTCGCTGACAAAGGCCCCAGCACCCACAGCGCTGGAATAAGCTTTTACAACTGTTGTAATGTTTTTGATCTCATAAGGGGGAATCCCCGCCCCGATGGCGCCGTAAGCAGCCAGTGTGGAAGAGGATGTCACCATGGGATAAATACCATGATCCGGATCTTTCAGGGAACCTAACTGCCCTTCTAAGAGAATATTCTTTCCCTCTTTTAATGCCTTATCAAGATATGCGGAAACATCACACACATAAGGCGCTATCATCTCCTTATATTCCATCAAAGTTTCAAAAACTTCTTCCGGTTCCAGGGCCGGCTGGTTATACAGGTTCACAAGCATTACATTTTTCAAAGTACAGACATTTTTTACCTTGTCTTTCAATGTCTCCGGGCAGCCAAACAGCTCGCTGACCTGGAAACCGATTTTCGCATATTTATCGGAGTAAAAAGGTGCTATTCCCGATTTGGTGGAACCAAAAGATTTTCCCGCCAGCCTTGCCTCCTCACAGGCATCCAGAAGCATATGATAAGGCATCATGATCTGCGCCCTGTCAGATACAAGAACCTTCGGGGTAGGCACACCTTTCTCCTCCAGAGCTTTAATCTCCTTCAGCAGATAAGGAATATTTAATGCCACGCCATTACCGATAATGCTGGTGGTATGATTATAAAAAACGCCGGAAGGAAGCAGATGCAATGCAAATTTGCCATAATCATTGACAATGGTGTGGCCCGCATTGCTGCCGCCCTGGAACCGGATTATGATATCAGATTCCTCAGCCAGCATGTCCGTAATCTTGCCTTTTCCCTCATCGCCCCAGTTGGCCCCTACAATCGCTCTTACCATTTTTTCTCCTCCTGCAATTTCCTGCAATTATACATTGATTTCCGCTTTAACGCCGAGAATTTCCTTATTGGCTTCCAGAATCGGCGCAACCACCTCTGACAGGAACTCTTCCACCTGCTCCGCGGAGCGTCCCACGTACCGGGAAGGATCCATGGTCTTTTCAAGTTCCGAAAGGCTCATATTAAAAGCGGGGTCAGCCGCAATCAGCTCCAACAAATTGTTCTCCTGGCCGTTTACTTTTACATTCCGCCCTGCTTCCATGGACAAGGTACGGATTTTTTCGTGAAGCTCCTGTCTGTCGCCTCCGGCCTTCACGGCATCCATCATAATGTTTTCTGTGGCCATAAAGGGCAGCTCCGACTGGAGTCTCTTCTCAATGACTTTGGGATAAACCACCAGTCCGTCCACCACGTTCAAATATAAATCCAGAATTCCGTCCACAGCCAGAAATCCTTCCGGGATACTGAGGCGTTTATTTGCAGAATCATCCAAAGTCCGCTCAAACCACTGGGTTGAAGCTACCAGCATAGGATTCATGGCATCCGCCATCACATAATCCGCCAGAGATGCCATCCGCTCGCTGCGCATGGGATTCCGCTTATAAGCCATAGCCGATGAACCGATCTGGCTTTTTTCAAAAGGTTCTTCCACTTCCTTCAAATGCTGAAGAAGCCTGATATCGTTGGAAAACTTGTGGGCGCTCTGGGCAATACCCGCCAGGACATTCAGTACGCGGCTGTCCACTTTTCGGGAATAAGTCTGGCCCGACACGCTGTAGCAGCCGTCAAAGCCCATTTTCTCAGCAATTTTTTTATCCACTTGCTTCACTTTTTCGTGGTCGCCGTCAAAAAGCTCCAGAAAGCTGGCCTGGGTCCCGGTGGTTCCTTTGGAGCCTAAAAGCTTCATGGTTCCCAGCACGTAATCCACATCCTCCAAATCCATGGTCAAATCCTGCAGCCACAGAGAGGCCCGCTTCCCCACTGTAGTGGGCTGGGCCGGCTGAAAATGGGTAAACGCCAAAGTCGCCTGGGATTTGTACTGGTCTGCAAACGCCGCTAACCCATGGATCACATTGACCAGTTTTTTCCGAACCAGCCTAAGGGCTTCTGTCATGATGATGATGTCTGTATTGTCCCCCACATAGCAGGATGTGGCGCCCAGATGGATGATCCCCTTCGCGCCGGGACACTGGACTCCATATGCATACACATGGGACATGACGTCATGGCGCACTTCTTTTTCTCTCTGTTTCGCCACCTCATAATTGATATCGTCCTGATGGGCTTTAAGCTCCTCAATCTGCTCCTTGGTCACAGGAAGCCCCAGCTCATGCTCTGTCTCCGCAAGGGCAATCCAAAGTTTCCTCCATGTCCGGAATTTTTTGTCCGGTGAAAAAATATACTGCATTTCTTTACTGGCGTAACGCTCCGATAAAGGGCTTTGATATCTGTCGTACATAGCGGTTTCCTTTCCAACATTCACCATTCATACCGTCGGTTGACAAGAGCACACTCGCTCCAATCGGTATCATTAAATATACTTTGCATGTTTTTGCAATTATTTTATGTATCCCCCCACGGATGTTCTCCGTTAGAGGCCCAATGAGGTATTTGCCACTGAAACAGGCTCTGCACACCAGAAGCCGTCTGCAGGTTGTTTCCCTGGCAAGATAATAAGCCGTCATTTCCTTAAAACACGAGTAAATTATAATATAAGGCCATTGATAACGCAACCGCAAAATTCAATAAAATTGGCCGCACCCCACAATAGATGCAGCCAATTTTATTTTTATTCTGTTTTTGCGTCCTATGCAGTAAATATTCCTGCAAGGTTCCCTTTTCCTGACATGGTTACTCTGTGGCATCCTCAAGGCCGCGGCTTAAGTCATTGCCCACATCATCAATGGCCTTGCTGACGTCATCTCCCACATCATCCAAAGCTCCGTCGGTTCCATTTGTCCCGGCTCCACTCGTTCCGTTGGTTCCGGCCCCGCTTGTTCCAGTTGTTCCAGCTCCACTTGTTGCGCTGGTGCTGTTGTCATTCTTTGTCTCTGCACCGCTCTGGCCCTCATTTTTATCTGAAGTGCCGTTGCTTCCGCTTTCGCTGCTGGCAGGCTCATGGGTTTCTGCGCCATTGGTGGTTTCTTTGTCATCGCCCTTTCCCCAGCCACAACCGGAAAGCAGCAAAGTAGCTGTCAGCAGAAAAAGCGCTGCTACAGTCAAAAAACGTTTTGTTTTCATAGCTTTCTCTCCTTCTTACACATTTTCTACTTATAATATGTACAGGAAGCGCGAAAACTAATTTGTAAAATTTTTCCATGTAAAAACCAGCGGTATCAGCCGATCACATCACTCATATCATAAAATCCTGCAGGCTTCCCCGCCAAAAATTTTGCGGCCTCAAGGGCTCCTTTTGCAAAAACCGCCTTGGAATATGCCGTATGTTTAAACTCGATCACCTCATCCGTTCCCGCAAAGATGACCTCATGTTCTCCCACGATGTTTCCGCCACGGACAGCGCTGATGCCAATCTCCGTTTTGGAACGTTTCACCCGTTCTTTTGAACGGTCGTATTTATACGAATATCCATGATCCAGGGCTTCATTCATGGAATCTGCTAAAGCCAGCGCTGTTCCGCTGGGTGCGTCGACCTTCTGGTTATGGTGACGCTCTACAATTTCCATATCAAAGCCGGCAGGGGCCAGCGTAACCGCCGCCTCTTTCAAAAGTTTCAAAAACATATTAATCCCAAGGGACATGTTGGCTGATTTAAGGACTGCCACAGAAGCCGAAGCGTTCCTGACCTTTTCCACCTGCGCTTCCGAAAGGCCGGTTGTACACACTACCACCGGGATTTTCTTTGCCACGCTGTAGGCAAGCAAGGCATCCACCGCCTTTGCAGAGCAGAAATCGATGATCACATCTGCCTCCACGTTACATTCTTCCAGGGTCTTAAAAACCGGATACGTATTTTTAATATGATCCGACAGGTCAATCCCTGCCACAATCCCAAGCTCACTGTCTTCTGCTGCCAGCCCGGTAATCACCTGCCCCATATGGCCATTGCAGCCGTGCATAATTGCTCGTACCATAATCTGGAAACCTCCCGTAATTTTTCCTCTTTATCTATACCACCTGAAGCCCGTAAGCTTCCATGGCCGCCTTTAACCGTTCCACGTTCTGAGGTTCCATCGGTGACAGGGGACCCCGTAAAGGCCCACATTCTTTACCCATAAGGTTCATAGCTGTCTTGACAGGAATCGGATTTACTTCACAGAACAAGGCATCAATGAGCGGAAGGGCCTCCAGCTGCATTTTTCTGCTTTCTGCCACGTTCCCTTCTAAATAAGCCATCACCATATCGTGTGTCTGCTTCGGAGCCACATTGGAAAGTACGGAAATCACACCCAGGCCCCCCAGAGAAAGAATCGGTACCACTTGATCGTCATTCCCCGAATAAATATCAATGCAACCGTCTGCCAGCTGTGCTAATTTTGCAATTTGGGAGATATTCCCGCAGGCTTCTTTGATTCCCACAATATTGGAAACATTTTTTGCCAGGTAAACTGCTGTCTCAGGAAGGATATTGCAGCCAGTACGGCTGGGCACATTGTACAAAATAACAGGAATCTTCACTGCATTTGCCACTGCGCTAAAATGGGCAATCAGACCTTTCTGTGTCGCTTTATTATAGTAAGGGGTTACCTGAAGAAGGGCATCTGCCCCCAGCTTCTCCGCCTCCACAGAAAGGTACACTGCTGTTTCCGTACTGTTGGAACCAGTTCCTGCAATCACAGGAATCCGTCCATTTACCACCTTCACCGTATGCCCGATCACATCTAAATGTTCTTCATGGCTTAAAGTCGAAGCCTCCCCTGTTGTACCGCATATAATAATACTGTCGGTGCCTCCCGTGATCTGCTCCTCTAAAATCTCTGTCAGTTTATCATAGTTTACAGCCCCATCTTCACAAAACGGAGTGACAATCGCCACACCTGCGCCTTTAAATACTGCCATTTGTTTTCCTCCTTCTAAATTATATAACATTTTTCAAAAAATTTTTGATCCCCATAGGGTTTTTTGTCATATTGGAAGCAAAGTTTCCTATACAACAAAAAGAGCTGACCGGAAATCAGCTCTCTAAATTCAATAACGACACCATATAAAAACACATGCCGAAAAATCTTTTTAGTAGCGCTCCATCCGGCTGGATGACAGTCATATGGTTTTTCACCATATGCCCAGGAACTCCTATCCAGGCTATTCGTCCCTTCGGCGCTTTTCCCTTTCCTCCGTCCTCCTCTATGCCTGTGCATATCAGCCGGAATACTGATGAAAAACGCAACCTCTACCTTAGTTATTCAATTCTTTTGGACATCATAACACTATTATTCCATATTGTCAACCGCCGATCTCAAAAACTTTCAACTATGTTTCTGGCAAATACCCTCAATATCCACAGACTCAATCCGGGAAACCCGATCCACGCAGCAGCTCAGTTCTTCCGGGAACACAATCCCCGTCAAGATTACATCCACATCTTCAGCCCTGGCTTCCAAAAGCCGTTCAATATCCATAGCTTCAATAATTCCGCAATCCACCAATCCCAATATTTCATCAAGAACCAGAATGTCACAGCCGCGGGTAGACAGTACTTTCTTGGCAAAATTTACACCGTTTTTCATGTTTGCCGCTTCTTCCTGTCTCTCTTCCTCATTTAAATCACAATAATGTTTCTCCGATTTCTCAAATGAAAACACCTTAATCTCAGGCTCCAGCCGTTTACTGATTTCAGTTTCCTCATTTTTCCCCTTCAGGAACTGGATGATAACAATGTTCTTGCTGCGTCCGGCCGCCTTTACCGCCATACCTACCGCGCAGGCGCTTTTTCCTTTACTTTCTCCGCACACCACCTGAACAATTCCTTTTTTCATGGCCATCCTCCAGATTCTACCATCGTATTTTCTGCTATTCTACCATTGTTTACTGAATAATGCAACTTTTATTCCATCCACTCCAATTTGCTGACGGAAACCTCATAAGCTACGCGCCTTTCGCTTTCTGTTTCACTGAGACGCTTTACGTATTCCCTGCTCTGTACCCTTCCCCATACGCAAATGCGGCTTCCCACTTCAAAACCGGAAGCATATCTGGCATTGCGCCCCCAGGCAATGCAGGGTATATAATCAGATTTTCCATAGGGACGGTTTACTGCCACCAGAAGATCTGCAATTTCCCTTCCCAAAGGAGTCTTTCTGTAAATAGGCGTTTTACATATGTATCCATCCAGAAAAATCTGGTTTGTTTTCGTATAATCCCCAAACTCCTCCAAAAAAGCGATTTCTCTTACAAATACAGACAATACCAGACGATTTTTCGTTCCTTCATGGCGATTGTAAGATCGGAACTGACCGGAAGCTTCCACCAACATTCCCGTATAATCACCAGTGATATCAATCAGCCTTTCCGAAATAAGAAGAGGAATAATATCTGTCTGTTCGCTGAGGCGGTTAATGGATATTTCCGTTAAATAAAACCCCTCTCCAAACACCTCATGGCTGAAGGTAAATCCCGATATGATTTCCCCGATTACTGTTACCTTGTTGTTTTCCATAATTTTCTCTGACATTGGTATTTCTCCTTTCATTTATGCTTCATCTTCCCAACCGTCATTTTTAGGCTAATACTATGTGTATTCGCCTTCTATCGGTTTTATTACATATTTTTTTAATTTTTCTTCATTTACTTTTATAAAGGTGTATACTACAATAGAACAAAGAATCCTGCAAGCAGGATTCTCCGCCTGCGTCAGGCTGCCTGGGCAGCATCATTCCATACTGCCGCGGCGCGCTCCCCGGAAGAGTTTTTGTTGTATGGGGAGCGAAGTTTCTATGCGATAAAATAGTATCCCCTCCGGGTACCCCCTTATACCCATAGGGCACACACGGCCATTTGGCCGTTACAAAAAGATATGCTTTAGGAATTTTTAGGAATAAGGAAAACTTTTATGAATTCTGTTGATATTATTGTTCCCTGTTACAACGAAGAAGAGGTTCTTGAAACCTTCTACCAGGTTACAGAAGAAGCCGTCTCCTCCATGGCGGGATACCATTTCACTTATATTTTTGTGGATGACGGAAGCCGCGATTCCACCCTGAAAAAACTGTATGGCCTGGCCCAGGCCCATGAAAATGTCCGGTATCTTTCTTTCTCCAGGAATTTCGGAAAAGAAGCTGCCATGTTTGCCGGGCTTTCCTATTCTTCCGGTGATTTTGTAATTATCATGGATGCTGATTTACAGCATCCTCCATCTATGATTCCACATATGATGAAAGGCATTGAAGAGGGCTTTGACTGTGCCGCCGCAAGGAGGACAACCCGTGCCGGAGAATCCCGTATACGGAGCGTTTTTTCCAACCTTTTTTACCGGCTAAGCAACCGGATGTCTGACGTGAAAATGCCTCCGGCTGCTGTGGATTTCCGTATCATGACCAGGCAAATGGTAAATTCTATTCTGGAGCTTTCTGAAGTGGAACGGTTTTCCAAAGGAATTTTCGCCTGGGTCGGATATGAAACCAAATGGTATCCATACGAAAATGTAGAGCGTACCCTGGGTTCTACCAAATGGAGCTTTCGCGGGCTTTTAAAATATGCCATTGACGGGATCACCTCCTTTTCCATTTCCCCGCTCCGCATGGTGTCCGGTATCGGGTTCTTAATTTCTATTGTTGCGTTTTTTTACATTATTGTAACCCTTATCCAGACTCTCGTTTTCGGGATCGACGTGCCCGGTTACGTGACCACTTTGTGTGCCGTCCTGTTCCTTGGAGGCATCATCGAACTCTCCATCGGCATACTGGGAGAATATATTGCCCATATTTATATGGAAGCCAAAAACCGGCCCATTTATATTTTAAAGACCACCAACCTGCCTGAAAAAGAGGCAGGACCTGGCCATAGGAAGAAACATCCCAATAAAAACTCTGATACTATGAAAGGCAATTTATAACATGACACTGAAAATTTCCCGACAGAAAACAACTTTACTGGAGAAAGCCCCGTTTCTCCTTTCCTTTTTTATCCCAATCGTAATTATGACCGGTATTTTTATACAAAGACAAATCTTCCCTTTCGGCGATAACAGTTTCCTTCGGACGGACATGTATCATCAGTATGCCCCGTTTATGAATGAATTCATGGACAAACTAAAGCATGGCGGCAGCCTGAGCTATTCCTGGAACATTGGTATGGGTTCCAACTTTGTGGCGCTTTATGCCTATTATCTTGCCAGCCCCATAAACTGGCTGGCTGCCCTCATTCCCCAAAGCCTGGTCATTGAATTCATGACCTATATGGTCGTCCTAAAAATCGGCCTTTCGGGCCTTTCTTTCTGTTGGTATTTAAGCAAGCATTTTAAAACAAAAGATCTAGGAATCTCTTTTTTCGCCATTTTTTATGCATTGTCTGCCTATATGGCTGCCTACAGTTGGAATATCATGTGGCTGGACTGTCTGATTTTAGCCCCCTTGGTGATTCTCGGTTTGGAACAGCTGGTAAAAGAAGGAAAGTGTCTGCTTTACTGCCTGACTCTGGCTCTTTCAATTTTAAGCAATTATTATATTTCTATTATGATGTGTATTTTTATGGTGCTGTATTTCATCGCCCTGCTGGTGATGGAATCCGACCGACGCCTTTTCCTTAAACGATGTATAAACTTTGCAATCTATTCTTTTTTGGCCGGCGGCCTGGCTGCCTGTCTCCTGATTCCCGTGTTGTTTGCTCTGCAGCTGACCGCTTCAGGAGATGTGAATATTCCTAAAACATTGAGTTCCTACTTCTCTTGTTTTGAGATGCTGGCCCGGCATTTTGTCAATGTGGAAGTGGAAATTGGACTTGACCACCACCCCAATATTTACTGTGGGGTAGGGGTATTGATGCTCATTCCTCTTTATATGGCCAACAAACAGATTTCCTGCAAAGAAAAAATCGTCAAAGGTGTCCTGCTTTTTATCATGCTGATTGGATTTTCCCTGAATCTCCCTAACTTTGTATGGCACGGATTCCATTTTCCAAACAGCCTGCCTGCCCGTCAGTCTTTCCTTTATATTATTTTGGTTCTTACCATGTGTTATGAAGCATACAGAAAGCTGGAGTCCAATACCGGGGCACAGTTTTCCGGCTCTTTCTGGGGCGTCGTTATTTTTATCTTTTTGTGCGAAGTCATTATCACGGAAGAAACTTTTTCCTTTAAAATCTACTACGTAACCCTCCTTTTCGTGGGACTTTATGCATTGTTGCTTTATTACCACAAAAACCGCAAAGCCTACGCACCCGCCCTGGCTATCTTAGCCGTTGCGCTCATTGCCATAGAGTCCAGTATGAATACCGCTGTCACCAGCGTTACCACTGTAAACCGCAGCTCTTACCTGGAAAACCAGGATTCCTTCCGGACTTTGGCACGTTCCATAGAGCAGGAAGACACAAGCCTGTTCCGTATGGAAAAAGAACCACGGAAAACCAAAAATGATGCTGCTCTGGCCAGTTATCATTCTGCATCCCTGTTTTCCTCCACTGCCAACTCCCATCTGACTGATTTATACAAAGCTCTTGGACTGGAGGGAAATACAAATGCTTACAGTTTTACAGGGGCAACGCCTTTTGTCTCAGCTTTCTTCGGTGTAAAATATACTTTATCCACTAACAACCTTGACAGCGAATTATATACTCTGCGAAATACCGACAAAAATGTAAACCTTTATGAAAACCGTTTCAGTCTCCCCATTGGTTTTCTGCTTCCCTCCGGTATAGCAGAAAGCTGGAATTACCAGGCGGCAAACCCTGCCGCATGCCAGAACTCCTTTGCAAACGCCGTCGGTTGCGGCAATATTCTGGTTCCTGTTGTGAACAGCTCCTCTTCCATCGGGGAATACACCCTGACCATACCGGAAACTGGTTTCTATTACATTGATGTAACAAATTCTTCCATCAAGGATGTCACCCTTTCCTGTGGAAATATCACAAAGGATTTTTCCAACGTAAATCGTGGATTTTTCCTGGATATAGGAAAACTGGAAGCAGGGACTTTTGTCTCTTTAACAACAGGGCAGGAGGAGCAAAATTTCACCGCTGAAGCTTACCGGCTTGACCTTGCACAACTTGAAGCCCTGATAGATACACTGGGTAAAACCCCTTTTATCACAGACCACTATACGGATACCTCTGTAATAGGGCGTATTACCGCCCCTTATGACGGACTTCTTTATACTTCTATCCCTTATGAAAAGGGTTGGACTGTCAAAGTAGACAATGCAGAAACAGAACCCGTTGTTTTTGCCGATGCCATGATCGCGATCCCTGTAACTGCAGGTGCCCATTCCATAGAGCTTTCCTACAGACCTGACGGCCTTTTACTGGGAATGATGATTTCAGTAGTGTCTGCGCTCCTTCTGGCCCTCTCCATATTGATTGGACGGGTGTACCGTAAGCCTTCAAGACAGTCTGAGCCTGAAGCTGCCTTGGCCTCCGGGCAGGAAGAAAGCGATGTGAAGCTTGTAAAACAGGAAAATAAAAACCCAGCCTCCATCGGTGATACGGATAAAAATGTGCAGATAACGGCACAGAAAAAATCAGATACAAATAGCTAATGAAAGACAGAAAAGATACAAAAAGGGAGGATTATATTATGAAATTATGGGGAGGACGTTTTATTAAAGAAGAAAACTCTCTGGTCAATCAGTTCAACGCTTCCATTTCTTTCGACCAGCGTTTTTACCGCCAGGATATCCGCGGAAGTATCGCCCATGTAGCTATGCTGGCAAAACAGGGAATCCTGGCTGATTCCGAAAAACAGCAAATTGTTGAGGGGCTGGAGGGAATTCTGGCAGATGTAGAAAACGGTACGCTTGAAATCGACCCCGCCGCAGAAGACATCCATAGCTTTGTGGAAGCCGTTCTCACACAGCGCATAGGTGATGTGGGCAAAAAACTTCATACCGGCCGGAGCCGAAACGACCAGGTAGCCCTGGATATGAAACTTTATATCCGGGATGAAATCAGCCAGCTTGATTCCCTTCTTAATAAGTTCCTTCATGTTCTTTTAACCATCATAGAATCAAACCTGGAAACCTACATGCCTGGCTTTACCCATCTCCAAAAAGCCCAGCCTGTGACTGTTTCTCACCATTTTGGCGCATATTTTGAAATGTTCCTCCGTGACAGGAGCCGCCTTTCCGATATACGGAAAAGAATGAATACCTGCCCTCTTGGCGCAGGAGCCCTGGCCGGAACCACTTATCCTCTGGACAGGGAGTATACCGCCTCTCTTCTGGATTTTGACTGTGCCACCAGAAACAGTATGGATTCTGTGTCAGACCGTGATTATCTGATTGAGCTTTGCAGCGCCATGGCCACTGTTATGATGCATTTGAGCCGTTTTTCTGAAGAAATTATCCTCTGGAATTCCAATGAGTATCAATTTGTGGAACTGGATGACGCCTACAGTACTGGCAGCAGTATTATGCCGCAGAAGAAAAATCCGGATATTGCAGAACTGGTGAGGGGAAAGACAGGGCGGGTATATGGCGCCCTCACTTCCATCCTGACAACTATGAAAGGCATCCCTCTGGCTTACAACAAAGATATGCAGGAGGATAAAGAACTGGTATTTGATGCCATTGATACCACCAAAGGCTGTATCGCCCTCTTCTCCGGTATGCTGGAAACCATAAAGTTCAACAAAGAAGTCATGGAAAAAAGCGCTGCAAATGGTTTTACCAATGCCACTGACGCCGCTGACTATCTGGTAAACCACGGGATTCCTTTCCGTGATGCCCACGGCATTGTCGGCCGTCTGGTTCTTTATTGTCTTGATAAGGGAATTGCCCTGGACGATATGAGTCTCGAAGAATATAAGGCCATCAGCCCTGTCTTTGAAGAAGATATTTATGACGCCATCAGCCTGAAGACATGTGTGGAGAAACGTACTGTTTTGGGGGCGCCCGGGCCTTCTGCCATGGACAAAGTAGTACTGGAATATAAAAAACTGCTGGAAGAATAACCGTATGGTAGGGACAGCTTTGCTGTTCCACTGATCGTCCCCGCCAGTTTCAGCCTGTTGGACAAAAACAGGCTGAAGCCGGTGGGGCGTTTAACATATAAAACCCTGTTTTTCTGCGGGCGTTCCCTTACTTTTATGATGTTTCCATTTACAATTTCGCCAGTTCTTTGTACTGTTCTTTTAAGCAGCCATACAAGTTTTTATAAATCTTATGATATTCATTATATTTTTCTGTGTTTTCCGCAATGGCGCCACAGGACTTATCCGTGTGAATCATCCGGTCGCAGGCAGCTTCCACACTTTCATAAATCCCGGCCCCCACACCTGCCAGAATTGCCACCCCTAAAGCAGGCCCTTCCTTGGCAGCCACGGTTTTCACAGTGCAGCCGTACATATCTGCCAGCATCTGGCGCCACACCGCGCTCCTTCCGCCGCCGCCGCAGGCCATCATATCTGCAACCTCCACTCCCATTTCTTTCAAAATATCATTGCAGTCCTTCATAGAGTAGGAGACACCCTCCATCACGGCGCGGAGCATATCTTTACGTGTATGGATGGCAGAGAGCCCGAAAAATACACCGCGGCAGTCCGGGTCTAAATGGGGTGTGCGCTCCCCCATCAGATAAGGAAGATAAATCAAGCGGTTTGCCCCAAGCGGCACACTCTCCACATCACGGTTAATATAATCATAAGCGTCACAATTTTCCGCCTTTGCCTGCTCCATATAATCCTGGCAGAAATTATTACGGAACCACTGGAGAGAAAGCCCCGCCCCCTGGGTCACACCCATCACATGCCAACAGCCAGGAACAGCGCAGCAGAAAGTATGTACCCTGCCTTTGGGGTCAATGGTCACATTTTTACTATGGGCAAATACAACACCGCTGGTTCCAATGGTGGTAAAGGCTTTTCCGTCTCTGACAACACCTGTCCCCACCGCTGCCGCTGCGTTATCTCCTGCTCCTCCCACAACAACAGTCTTTTCAGAAAGCCCTGTAAGTTCTGCTATTTCCGGCAGAATTGTTCCTGTTATTTCAGGAGACTCATAGACTTTAGCCAAAAGCCCCTTGTCGATTTCCAACTTCTCCAACACCTCATCGGACCAGCAACGGTTGGGGACATCCAGAAGCTGCATACCGGAAGCATCCGATACTTCTGTCGCATATTCTCCTGTCAAAATCAAACGGACATAGTCTTTCGGCAGCAAAATATGGCGGCATTTGGCATAATTCTCCGGTTCATGATTCCTTACCCAGAGAATCTTGGAAGCCGTAAATCCAGTCAGGGCGGGATTCGCCGTAATTTCGATAATACGTTTTGCTCCTACTTTCTCCGTGATTTCCTCACATTCCCTGGCCGTCCGCTGGTCACACCAGATGATGGAAGGACGAATGACCTGATTCTCCCCGTCCAGCATAACAAGGCCGTGCATCTGCCCTGAAATCCCCAATCCTTTAATGGCGTCTTTGTCCACTCCGGATTCTTTCACCACTTTTGCGATTGTTTCCAGCGCCGCATTTTTCCAATCCTCCGGTTCCTGCTCTGCCCATCCATTCTGGGGCTGGTACAAAGGATATTCCTTTGAAGCAGATGAAATCACATTCCCCTCTTCGTCAAACAATACTGTTTTTGTGGCAGAGGTTCCCAAATCAATACCAATTAAGTAATTCACTCCGTATTCCCTCCAAACATTCTATAGATTACGGTTATTTTATCACAAATGTCTTCTTTTGCCTATGGTTCCCCATGGCTGATTTTTCTTTCTCCTGTAAATAATAAAAATAAATCCCGCTGTCAGTATCCCTCCTGAAACTACTGCCGCCAAAAAGATTTTGAAGGGATCTCTGTATAATTGTATCCACCAGTCTGAAGTCACAAGAAACTTCCATTCCAAACATCCGTCTGCCCCTGTTCCGTGTCCATTCCCTGTCTCCAGACGGTTTCCAGCCTTATCTTCCGCATAAATCTCCAAAGCCTGCCAGTCATCCACCCCTTCCAGCACTACCTCCATCCCCCCTTGTGAAAAGTTCTCTTTGATTTTTTCTCCCTCATAACAATACTTTTTCCCCTGTGTCCGTATTTCCACCTTCTGTAAGAACATATTGTCACGGATATCCAGAAAAAGCCTGAGCTTGTCCATTTTATACCTGCCTCCGTCTTCCGCCCCCAAAAGGAGCGCCGAAGGGCCTGTCTTATCTACGGAAAATGCAAAAGAGGCAGACCGCTCCGTATTTTTCACCGACATATTTCCGGTTTTATTTCCAGCTTTGTCTTCAGAATACAAAAGAATCTCATAGTCCCCTTCCAGTTCAAAAATTTCTTTGTTTATTTTATATTCATACACCAGCCATCTGGAATCTAAACCCTGTGGCGAAACTTTTTTACGGCTGAAAGACCTCCCCTCTGCCAATGGGGAAATCATCCCATTCCGGCTCACTGCCACGTGATAACTCTCTACTGGATCCACATTATATTCCCGCAGGATTACATCCTGTTCTTTCTGCAAATAAGGGTATTCCCCTTTCCCCAGCCATTTTTTTGATTCTCCTGCTGCCTCATAAACAGAGCCGTACCGGTTAACCGAAAAAACCACCTCTTCTTCTGTCCTGTTTCCCGCCCGGTCGGCTGCAACCGCCTTTAAAAGATACAATCCGTCCGTTTCTTCCCTATTTGGAAAGTTGTCCGAAATCAATTCTTTTACTGTTTTTTCTGTTGTCCCTGCAAGTTCCCGATATTGATAATCCCTATTTTCCGCCATGTGATCTAAACGCATGACATCCAGTTTTACGCTTTCCTTCCGTAGGCGTTTGTCTTCCCAAACTACCACTGCTTCCACTGCCCCTCTATTGGCCGATTCATTCTCTATCCCCAAAATCTGTATTACCGGCGGATTACAATCTATAGAAAACTTTTCTTCAAAATGCTTTTCCTCCCTGTTTCCTGCCATGTCTGCGCATCCAATCTGAAAATGATAATCTCCATCTTTACGAAACATAACCCTGGCTGTATGGATATCCCCCCGGTCGTCAAAGTCTCCCACATCCAAATCTCCTGATTCCCCATCGTCCAGCAAGGCCTTAAGCTCATCCTGTACTCCATCTCTCCAAAAATTATGCTCTTCAATAGTAATCTCCGCCTCCCTTTCAGAAGCATAGTATTGTCCATTTTGAGTCTTTGCTTCTTCTGAAAACACTACGGAAATTTTCGGAGGCGTCCGGTCTATGGTAAAAGAACTTGTTTTTGTTTCTGACACATATCCTGCTAAATCTTCGCACTTTACAGAAAACGTATAGTCGCCATCCTCAAAAAAGGTAAGCTGGCAGCTATGTATCGTTCCATTGTGGCTCCATTCCGAAATTTCCGGCGCATCCCCTTCCGTATTTGTGATAAACAGCCACAGATGATCTTCGGAAAAATTGGATTCCCGGACAACGAGCCGGACTTTTCTTTCCCGATTGTAATACGTCCCGTTTTCAGGTTTCTCTTCTCCGTAGATAACCTCCAGCTTTGGCGCCGTCACGTCAATGGCAAGAAAGATACTTTTTTCCGATTGATTTCCGGCTCTGTCTTCTGCCCGCACTGTAAGCCAGAGTTTCTCTCCATCATAATCTCCTGCCGCCAGAAAAACTGTGTCCTTCCACGTTTCGTTTATGTCAAAATCCATTTCCTCCGAATCTGCCAACTCCATCAGTACTTCCTGCCTCAAAAGCTCTCTTCCGCCATCTTTTTCCGCCTCCAGCAGATATTCCACCCGTTTGATACCGGAAACAACTCCTGTTTCTTTTGGTTCCTCCAAAAAAACCTCAACCTCCACATCACTACGGTAGATCCCACTTCCAGGAAAACTATTCCCCTTTGGCTCCAGTGTAATAACAGGCCCTTTATTTTCCACTATGAAACCAGATGAGCTGAAGTAATTGCTGAGTCCTGCATAGTTCGTCACTTTCAGATAAACGGCCGCCTTTGTATCCGGTACAAGAAGCAGACTGTTTCCTGTCTGCCAGGACTTCTCCGGAAGGGCCTCCAGCTCTGCTTTCGTCATTTCCCGTTCCGAACAAAAATATTGTAGTGGTTCTACCGGGGAGATACTGTCCCTTCCTTCCAGTACCACCAGTTCTTCCTTTGAAGAATACTTTCCAAAAGTGATCTGCTCCATCAGCATATTCCAGCTCTCTCCCATG
Organism: uncultured Lachnotalea sp.; assembly: GCA_948470255.1. Classification (GTDB taxonomy): domain Bacteria; phylum Bacillota; class Clostridia; order Lachnospirales; family Lachnospiraceae; genus Lientehia. Next base: position 38,817 of record CAOKOS010000003.1, on the reverse strand, counting down.
GCCGTGACGGTCCCAAACTCCGGCTCCGTCATATCCACCGTAAACACTTTTTCCTTTTCACTTTTCTCTGTAAGCGGCCATCCTGCCGGATCTTCATAGGAAACCTGAATCCGGTAATTTGCCTCCTCTCCCACATTAAGCGGGAACTTATACCAGTCTTTTCCTTTTTCCGGGGCCATTTTCCACAAATTTTCTGTTTCCTCCACCGGAACCGCATTCCCGTCCCCTGTCTCTAATGTAACCTCTGGAAGGCTGTCCTTCTCCTCAGGATGAAAGTTATGTTCCTTCAAAAATAACCAGACTGTAATCGGATGGCTATAATATCCTGCATGGCTCAGTTCCTCTTCAGGAAGGGTGATTTGAAACTCAGGAGGCGACCTGTCAACAGCCACAAAAACAGGTTCCGAAAGGCTTGAAATGTTTCCAGCCAAATCTCTTCCAGTCACTTCACTGATTGTAAAATTCCCCTCTTTCGGAAATCGGAACCTCATTTTCACAGTCCTGTTTTCTGTGTGTTCCTGTGTCCCCTCTTCACTGTCCAAAATCCAATATTTCCGGCTCTCTCCGTTATCATCCTCCCGTATATAAGGAACCACTTCCAGGACGCCTTCCCCCAGCCCTGTTTCCCCTTTCCATACTCCGCCTTCAAACGTAAGCTTTGTTTCCCTCCCTGTCTCATCTCCGATTTTTATCATGATACTTTCACAGTCAAAATTTTTTTCAAAAAATGTAATCTCTGCCACTGCCGTATCCCGATAAACATTGGGACGGATGCTGTCTCCATCCACCTCCACGGCAATCCTCCCTTTCCCCGTCGGCACAGTTTCCCCTCCGTTTTTTTCCGTCTGTAAATATGTGGCAGCCCCTTGTCCTGCAAAAGAAACTACAGGCACCGGAATGGAAACTGCCAGGCAAACCGCCATAATACTTTTATAACGTTTCCTTTTCGGCCCTCTTCCTTTCTTTTCCGCTTTTTCTCCCACCTGTTTCCTCTTCCTCTCTTTGACTGCCTTCATGCATATTTTCCCATACTGAAATCTCCGAAATAAAATAATTAAAATTATCAACCCAAAAATCCAGGCTGCCTCCAATATTTTTGACCAATTATGAAATATCCTGATTGTTTCCTGTTCCATGTTCCTCCTCACCAGCCAAAAAAGCTGCTTCCAATGCCCGTTTCGCCGCCGAAAGCCCATCTTTTACTTCCTGCCTTAAACCGGCTTCATATTCCGAACCTTCTTTCTCCTGATCCCATTTTTCCATCCGTTTTTCCACATCGGAAAGCGCCTCCTCCATAGAGTCCCGGCTGACGCCGGCCTTTTTAAACTGTTCCACACGAAGCGCCAGCTGAACTGTCAGTTCCCGGTCAGCCAAAAGAGCTGTAGTCCTGTTGTCCCGCCTTTCAACCTCCTGATCTGAAATTGCCCTCAAATCATCCCAGTACTCTCCGTAAGAAGCTTCCGTATCCCCGTTTTTTCTCTGAATATCCAGCCCATCATAATACTCCGCAATTTTGCTTAAAATCCTAGCCCGAAAAACTTCCCTTTCAGAAAGCCCTTCTCCCGGTTCCGCTTCAGCTGCCGCCAAAAGCCATCTGAGTGAGGCCCTTTTTCCATCCACTTCCTCATAATCATAAAAATATGCTTGCCCGATTCCATAAGCGGCTCTCCTATACTGCCCTTTTTCAGACTCCAAATATTCCAGAAAAGTTTTTCCTCCCGCCTTCCGCTCATTTAAAATTTCACGAAAGAGCAGCTCTTCTTCAGCGGAAAATCCTCCATCCTCCAAAAAAATCTTAAACAGGCACTCGTACCCCGCAGACAGCCCCGGCTCCAAGCTGATGGCCCTGCGGCAGGCAGCCATCCTGTTTTCTGCCCCTATGGCCCACTGAGCTTCCGATATCCGCGCCTGATATGTATCGGCAACCGCCCGTTGCTCCAAGAAATCCATCGCCAGGCTTCCTGCGAATGACATTGCCGTAACAGCCGCGCATATCGTAAAAATCTTCTTTTTCCTTTTTCTCTGCCTGATATATTCTTCATCCAATTCTCTGTAATGCTCCAAAGCCCAGGCCAGCTCTTTGCAAGAAGAGTACCGTTTCGCCGGATCCTCCCTTGTACAGCACTGGAGAATTTTTTCCAATCCTCCTGAAAGCTCCGGCCGTATGCTCCTGACAGGCAAAAAACGGTATGGCGGGTCTGCCGGGTTGTATCCAGTCAGCAAATGGTAAAGGACGGCTCCAAGCCCGTAAACATCTGTCTGGGGCCCTGTCTGCCCATATCCTCCATACTGTTCCGGCGCCGCATATCCTCTGGTTCCCAGCCAGACCGTGTCTCCGTCTGCCTCTTCCTTCTGTTCCCTGGCTGTTCCGAAATCCACCAATACAAGACTTCCATCCTCCCTCTGCATGACATTGGACGGTTTCATATCCCGGTAGATTACCGCAGGTGTCCGTGTATGCAGATAGGAAAGTACCGCGCAAAGCTGAAGCCCCCAATCCACCGCCTGCTCCTGGCTGCATGTTTTTTCCAGATCAAGAATCTCTTTTAAAGAACGCCCTTCAATATAATCCATAACCAGATAGAGGACTCCATTTTGCCCCAAAACATCTCCCACCACCGGAAGTCCCGGATGATGAAGTTTTTTCAAAAGCTCTGCTTCCATAATCAGGCGGTTGTTCTCATCAGCCATTTCTTTGACTGCCCAAAGCCTGCCTCCGCGTTCATGGCGTGCCAAATATACCGTACCGCTTCCGCCTTTTCCCAGCACGTCAAGAATCCGATACGTCCCATAAAGGACATCTCCGACCATACAGGTCATATGCTCACCCCAGACATTATTCTTTTTAATTTCATGGAATCACCGGGAGAATCCCCGAAAAGAAGCACCGCCAGATCTGACGATGCTTTTATTTTAACTTGATTTTTTCTAAATGTCAACTATTTTAGCTAAAATCTCAAAAATTTTTATGATTTAGCAGCGCTCCAACACTACCCCATGGGCAATCCCTGGCACACTCTGCCCTTCGTTAAAACTGGTGCTGGAAAGAAGCGCCCCGGTAGGCAAAAACAACACTCTGTTCCATTCCCCTGACTCCAGCTTTGGCAGGATATAAGCAGCCAGCACAATGGCCGAACAGCCGCATCCGCTTCCTCCGGAATGAGTATCCTGGCTTTCTTTGTCAAAAATTTCAATGCCGCAGTCCATGTGCCGGTCTTCTATTTCGTAGCCATGGCTCCGCATAAAATCCAACAAGATTTTCTGTCCTACTTCTCCCAGGTCCCCGGTGATAATTTTGTCATAATCTTCCGGTTTCCTTCCAAAATCTTCCAGATTTCGGCATATGGTGTCGCAGGCCGCCGGCGCCATACATGCGCCCATATTCATGGAATCTTTCAACCCCATATCCACGATTTTTCCCGGTGTAATACCGCATATTCTGACGTTCCCCCCCTGCTTGCCCACAATAAAAGAGCCGCAGCCAGTAATGGTCCAGGTGGTGGATAACGGCCTCTGGTTTCCATATTCCAGCGGAAAACGGAACTGTTTTTCCGCGCTGGCAAAATGGCTGGAAGCCATGGACATCACATAATCGGCATATCCTGCTTCCACAGTCATGGCGCCCAGGCAAAGGGCTTCCCCAATGGTAGAGCAGGCTCCATACAGCCCGAAAACCGGAATTTCCAAGTCTACAGTGCCAAAAGATGTGGCAATCAGCTGTCCCAGCAGATCCCCGGCAAATAAATAACGAACCTCATTTCGCACCAGCCCAGCTTTCTCAATGGCCAAATCCGCAGCTTTCTTTTGAAGTGCGCTTTCTGCTGCTTCCCAGTTATCACACCCCACCATGGGATCCCACTCAATCACATCAAAATATTCAGCAAGCGGCCCTTCTCCTTCTTTTTTCCCGGCCACAGAGGCCCGCCCGATGATTCTAGGGCCTTCTGAAAATTCAATACTGGCTTTTCCCCTCTGAAATTTTCTTCCTGTCATGGATCTTCCCTCTTTCTTCGTTTCTTTCAATACCGGCACCAGCCTTTACAGTCAGTATGTACCGTTTTGCCGGCATTATTCCCGGAAGAAGGGGGAAACAATGTTTTATCAATCCGTCCTATACCGTCCCTTGTCAATGGACGGCATCGCTCTATTTTGGCCGGAATCCTTCAAAAATAAATAAGTCAAACTGATTTTTCACAGCCTCCAGGTCTGCTTCCGACCGAATGGTCCAGGCCACCGACAGGTTCCGGTAAAGCCGGCGGCAAATCCGCCTGGCCGGCACATCTGCGCCCTTGTGGGAATATGCGATAAAATCGGGCCTGGTGATAAAATTGGTCAAAAGATGGTGTACAATCCACATGGGAAACGTTTCCCTGTCCCCTTCTTTTTTAAAGTCAGCAGAAAGCTGTCCCCTCACAATTTCCGGCCGGTTCTTTTTATACCAGTAAACCGCAAGAGGGTGAAACGATTCCATGCAGTAGGTTCCCTGATAATCCTTAAGTATCTGATCTGCCAAAACGCAAACCCTGGTTTTAGAATTTACCATTTTTATTTCCACAATCAAGGGAACGCGGCCGCCCACTGCCTTTAATACCTCCGAAAGTAACGGAATCCGTTCCCCTGTATGCAGCAGGCAAAGACTTTTAAGCTCCCTGTAGACCATGGAATTGACAGGGGCATCCACACCGCAGACTCTCTTTAACGTATTGTCATGAAACACCACCACTTGTTCGTCTTTTGTAAGCTGCACGTCAAGTTCAATCCCATACCCGGCTTCCACGGCCCGCAAAAACGCAGGCAGCGAATTTTCCGGTACACCGGAACGGTTGTCGTGCAGTCCCCGATGGGCATAATATACCCCCAAAAAGCGGGAAACATCCGGCTTTTCAAACATATGGGGCATAATCATAAGAAAATACAAAAGTATAACCACCGCCAGCAAAAGAACTACATTCCATCCACCCAAAACCTCTAGCCCTCCACATCAAAATGTTTTGGCTCTCTGCCATATACCTTCACCGCCTAAATCAATCCTCGTAATCAATTCGTTCAATCTTGAAGATGACTGGTCTGGTACCGTCTGAACAGCAAGCGATCATCTCATTCTCCCGCCCCATCCAGCCCCTCATAATGGATCCTCCCTGAAGCCCGGTATAGACATATCGGCTGATTGCATCCCACAGTTCAGAACAATGCGGCATCTTCGGGCCGCCTGCAACTGTATTCGGATTAACATCCGTATGTACCAGAGTGTCCAGGCCCATGTGCCAGAAATCATCCCGCTCATCGTCACGATAAAACTCAAAGACATCACCCACATTATAACATGGACAGGCCCCAGAGTTTGGATCAGCACAGTATTGCCGCTGAAGCTCCGGATAGAGTTTTTTATCAATGACTGTCAACCTTACTTTATGTCTCATGCTGTCACCTCCACATATTATATTGGATCCTGCTATCTTATGACTCCCTTTTACAATCTTATCCACATCTTCTAACGTGTGATATTTCCATATGATCCTTGCCTCTGTTTCAACCAGTGCCCACCCATCATATCACCTACTCCTGCCTGTATGCTTATTTTACAGTATTCCCACCAGAAAAGCAATGAAGGACACCCTAAGCTTCCACTTCCGCCAAACCAGAATCTATTGAATATCCATTTTCCTCTTCATGCTTTCGACGTTCCCTATTACAGACCATTCTTACGACATAATTGGAATCATTTTCACACTTAGACACAATATATTTTTTTGTAGTTTCCTGGATCCCTTTTGTATGATATAAATTTCTCATAATCAAATTTTTCATATATGCATTGTCTGTATCAATAAGAGTTACCAATTTACGATTAATCACCTCTTCATTTTCCGGGTTTCTGAGCAGAGCCATAAGAATCCTTGCCGCATTCCATCGTATATCCGTATAATCCGATTGAACCCATTGTAACGCATATTGCAAAACAATCCATTCTGTCTTGAGCGGTAATTGAGCTTTTTCTCCAAGCTCCAGATATTCTATAATCATTCTGGTTACAGCTATGGTGGTTGCCGTACTGTTTTGAATAAACGGCAGTAATTCCAAAATATCGGCACTTGTATCCATTCCCATGGAGGCAAATAAAAACTGCAAGCCTATCTTAAGAGAAATTCCGTCAATATTGAAAGACATAAGTTCATCTTCGACGATCATTACCTCTTTTCTCTTTTCATATAAGTTTTCGTAAATGCTCCGATTTCTTTCATAATCCTCAGGATACAGAAACACTATACAAATTAACAGGCTGACCCCGTCTATTTTCTCATTGATTTCTTTTTTCGCTTTTAAAACTGCGTCCGCAGCAACAGATATTACGGAGGCCATTAATTCCGGTGAATATTTTTTCCTCTCCTTCCTCAAAATATTTCGGATCACAGCAATATCTTCGGAAGCCCATCTGAAAAATATTCCATTTTTTCCTTGCTCCATATTACTGTGACGAATTTGATCTACATAATCACAAATAAACCAGGATTTATCCTGATTTCCATCTGTCACGGTTTCCAGTTTATAGGCACCCTGATAAAAGTCCGGCAGATATTTTAAAACGGCCGCATCCAAAGTCTCCGTCAGACTATTATCTTGTTTTCTAAACATATAGAGAAAACGAGGAACGCTCCTGATCTCTTCCCGCCCTTTATCCTGCTCCAAAATCGCAATAATATGATGAATCAAATTGATTACCGCTGGTTTGCTCATCTTCCGCAAATCAATATGCTCCGCCATAAACCGGAACATTTCCGTATACCATCGGCTATAACCCCTGTCCATAAACAGGCAGCAGATTTCTGCAAGTGTATCTTGAGATAATCGAATAGAAATTCCCGAAAGACATGGAAAAATATTCTGACCGATCGCTGTTACGGAATACTCGTCATTAAGCCAGCCTTTTATCCTCAACAAAAGTAAATTGCTGTATGCCTCAAATTCTTTATCCTCTAAATAATAGCCAACCGTTCCCAAACCCAATAGAAGTTTATTGACTTTTTTATAATCTATTGACTCATTACCACAAAACCGCATAATCTCAGCGGCGTCTGATTCTGATAAATGATTTAGTATTTCCGGATAAATTTTTTTAATTCCATCTATTTCCTTTTTATTTCCAGAAAAAACGGCTAATTTCAGCATATCCCGCCGAAAAGTCCAGTTATCATATTTGTTGCTCAGATAAAACAAGAACATTTTTATTTTCTCATACAGCGAAAGCAAATGGGTAAGCGAACCATTATAAAGGGAAATAATATAAACACTTGCCAGCAGATTTCCATACAATTCCATATTATTACTCACTGTCACTGAATATGGGGATTCTATTTTTTTCTTATACAGGCCCTCCATCCACTTTTCATGTAATGATTTATTTATCCGATCCAAAGTGGGATAATGGATCTCTTCTGTGCTATTTGTCAGTTCTTTTTGGGCTTCCGGTTCCGAAAGATGATTATTCATCCAGCAAAGTACCCACTGTTGATTCCTGAGATCAATTAAAATATCATGAATCAGCCACAGAGGGCGCTCTGTCTCTTTTGCAAGCGCCAACGCTTTCTCCAGGCGCTCAATGCATTTTGAAACATCTCCTGCAAAATAATCCTGAATCGCCTGCCAGCGTATCCGTACCACCTGAAAGTGCTTCTCCTCCTGCATTTCTTTCAATACATCCAGAAACATTCCCGTGTTGAACTGCTGAATCGGCTTCCCCTCAAATAATACGGCTAGGAACTGAACTCCCCATTCATCCAGGTCGCTGGTGTGCACTTGTCCGTCATCCAACCAGACATAAGAATGTCCGATCACAAACTTTAAAATATATTCTTTACATTTATCAATATTATCCAAAACTGTTTTAGGAAGCGTTGGCACAGGAGCGGACTCCGTACCGGCTACGCCGATTTTCTGAAATTCTTCATTTTCTGATTTGAGGATTATATTTCCGCCGCAGTAATTGCGATATACCGATACAATGTCATTCATCAATGCGGCGGCGCCTTTTTGGCTTACCTCTTGAAACTTATGTACTGTTTCTTTCCTTATACCCACAATTCCCGTAAGGTTCTTTTCAAGAACTGTTTGTTCCAATGACCTCCCATCGCAAAAGTAATAGACCGCTTTAATACCATATTTTTTTGCTAAGTCTACTTGTTTCTGTACTTCGGGTGCCACACCATCCGCATTATCAATCAAGAAAATGCACAAGTCACTACCTTCCAATGCAAAAGCATCATGTACTTCCATGGGCAGGCTCAAGGCCGGATTTGCCTCAGACAAATATACCTCTGCCAGGTTTGTTCCTTCTATCGCATTTTTTAATTCTGTGCGTACCTTATCATACCTTGGCTCTCCGCATATAGAACTGATAAAAACCTTGATTTTTTCTCCTGGCATAAATCTCCGATAAAATCTCCGGGGCTTTTTTTCTGTATATTCCCAGGAAAACCCCACCCAAAGGCGTACTAACTCCATTCAGCCTTATTCCCGTTTTCTATTTCCCTCTCCATATCTATAATTAACTATGATGGTCAAATATTATTTTTTCCAAAACCAATCATACTTTCTTCACATTAAGCATAATGTATTTTCCCGGAATAGGCAATAAAAAACAGAACAGCGAAATCTTCGCTGCCCTGCTTCCCAAACCCATATTTTCCGTCCGGCTCATCGCCTCCGCATAAGTCCTTTACCCCCAATACACCCCCGCCATATCAAGAAAATAATAAATTACCCCTGCGATCCAGCTGGCGAAAATCCCATACAAAATCACCGGGCCGGCGATGGTGAAGATCTTGCAGCCGATGCCAAAGACCTGGCCCTCTTTCTTGTACTCGATGGCCGGGGCCACCACGGAATTGGCAAATCCGGTGATGGGCACCAGGGCGCCGGCGCCGCCAAAGGTAACAATCTTTGGGAATATATTAAGCCCTGTCAAAACGACAGTACTCCCAATCAAAACCAACAAGGTCCATGCGCTGGCTGCGTCCTTTTCCAGGCCGTTATTCGTAAAGGTATTCATGAAAAACTGGCCGATGGTGCAGATGACCCCCCCTGTCAAAAATGCCTTCAACATATTGAGAGGCATGTTGTGGACAGGCGTAACCTTTTTCACATATTTTTCATATTCCTCCGGCTGCATGTTTTCACTTGGAAGTGGTATTCCTTTTATTTTTTCATTTTCATCCATAATAGATTCCTCTCTTCGTTTTCTTTATCCTTTCAGGAAATTCCTTTCATTTTGCAGATAGTTTTCTCCATTTCCCAGAATCATTTCTCAAAATTAATTTCCCAGGAAAAAAAACAAAAAGGCGCCGACGCCTTTTCCCACAGCCACCGACAAGATCACATACTGCAGCCCTGTTGCCAGTCGGATTCTTCTGCTTAAAACAGGCAGTGCGTTTAATGTTTCCGCCAAAGACATAATAAGGCAGCCCACAAAAATCCCGGCGCCCAGCCCCAAAAGCCCCAACAAGACCCTTCCTCCCGGCACAGAAATCCCGTAAAGATTCACAACATTCCCGGCAGCTCCTCCCATTACAATAAAGTCTTCGATCAGCCGGATATGTTTCGCTGTATGAGTTTTCCCTATGAGCCGGATCACTACGCCAATGGTGACAATAAAGGCAAATACTCCCGCCGCTATGACGCCTCCGGCACACAAACCAATGATTCCCAGCAGGAAATAATTAAGAAACATCAATGCCGGACTCCTCTCTTTCTGAGTTTTGGATTAGTGTGGTATTGACATCCGTTTCATAAGTACGCATCTGTACCTCAATGGGCGTCGGATCTTTGGAAAGAGCCGCTTTGGAAAAATGGTTAAAAAACACCAGAATCCCAATGGGGAGGCCGATCGAATAAGTCATCTCCAGAATTGTCGGCCCGTTGGGGGCTGTTCCCATAACCTGTGTGTAAATACTTTTGAAAATATTGCTTACATCACCATCGTTATTAAAGGTCATAATAGCAAATGCAGAACCAAAAAACGATACCCCGCAGACAAAAGCTGTTTTAACCCAGTCCCAGACAGGACGTGGTTTTATATCGGGCTGGTAATCAATAATGCAATCCGTTTCACCGATGCTATTGATTTCCACCTGTTCGCAGAGCTTCTCCATTTTTGTAATCAGCTCCATGACCGACACCACATATCGTTCCTTCTTGTCCGACCGGATATTCATGACCTTGATTGCTTTACACTTGCTTTCAATGGCTTTATCCCGACACCAGATACTCCCCAGCTGTCCCAGAAACACTTCTTTTTCATGGACTTCCGTATTTTGGTTCAGCTTAAGATACAATACTTCGCTCATAAGCTCTTCGCCGCTTTTCCGATTTTTTCGCAGAGAAATTCTTCCCCATCCTTAAGAACCTCTGCAGCGGCATGGCTCCCGTCACGGAACATCCTGACTAAAGTTCCTTTGTTCCCTGATTCCGAAGCCTTTCCTGACAACATATAACCTGCCGCCACTGCCACAACAGCAGCCAGCAGCAGCAGCCCTATAATCCAGCGTTTCGTTCTCGAATAATCCATATCACCAGCTCCTTTCTTCTGATGATAGTATGGCAAAAAGTACTTTTTTTTATTCTACTGACCCAGAAACCTACAGCCGCCGCCTCATGGTCTGCAAAATTTTCTTTTCCAGCCGGGACACCTGTACCTGGGAAATCCCCAGTTCTTTTGCCACCTGGGTCTGGGTTTTATCCATATAATAACGCATGACGATCAGGCGGGCCTCTTGGGCCGGCAGCTCTTTTAGAAGTCTGGCCACCACCATTTTATTCAAAACTCCTTCATCCTCATCTTTCATGTCTTCCAATTTGTCAATCAAATAGATGGCATTTCCGTCCCCATGGTAAATGGTTTTATAAAGGGATTCCACTTCCGCCCCAGATTCCATGGCTGCCGCCAGCTCCGTCGGTTCCACCTGGAGGGCCTCCGCCAGTTCCGGCAGCGTCGGCTCCCTCCCCAGGGAAACACCGAGCCGCTCCTTTTCCGCGCCGGCCTTTGCCGCCATTTCTTTTAAAGAACGGCTGATTTTAATCATACCGTCATCCCGAAGAAACCTTTTGATCTCCCCGGTAATCATAGGAATCGCATACGTGGAAAAACGTACATCATAACTTGTGTCAAATTTATCTATCGCTTTCAATAACCCGATACTGCCAATCTGGAATAAATCTTCAGCCTCATGGCCGCGCCCCAAAAAACGCCGCACCACGCACCAGATTAATCCCATATTTTCCGATACCAGTCTGTCTCTTGCCTCTTTATCCCCTGCATGTGCCGATTGGAGCAATTCCATCGTCTGATCCATACACGCCTCCTGCCTGGATTCACCGGATCGTGCCGTTTCCTAATTTTTTTACCATCCGCACTGTCGTTCCCCGGCCGGGTGCCGAATCCACCCATACTTCATCCATAAAAGCTTCCATAAAAGAAAATCCCATTCCAGACCGCTCCCTGGAAGGTTTTGAGGTGTATAGGGGTTCCATGGCCTTCTTCACATCATCCATTCCCACACCCTCATCCCGCACTTCCACAAAAAAGTCCCTCCCTTTCATGGTCAGCTTCATATGTACCATACCGTCTTCCTTCTCGTAACCGTGGATAATGGCGTTTGTCACAGCCTCCGATACGGAAGTTTTGATATCCTCAACCTCCTCCACGGTGGGATCCAGCCTGGCGGCAAACACTGCCGCCACAACCCTGGCAAACTGCTCATTGTGTGAGCGGCTTTCAAATTCCACATAGACACTTTCTTCCTCTACGCCTTCCGGCTCTTTCATTTTTACTTCTTCTGCTTTCATTCCCTCTCCCTTTTCCATCTCTTCTTTCCAGTACCCTTTGCTTCCCTGTCCCATCTCTTCTTCCTCCCTTGTTTTTTCTTTTATCCCTTCTGTCCTCTCTCCCATTTCCATGCTACCTGCTCCCTTCTTCATCTTTTTTGTCCCAATCCCTTATGATCCGGTAAATACCTGACATTTCCAGAATCCGCTTTACCCTGGGAGACGTATTTCTCACAAATACTTCCCCTCCTATGGCAGACATCTCTTTATATCTTCCCAGCAACATTCCGATTCCTGCGCTGTCCATAAAATCCGTTTTCGCAAAATCAAACACCAGGCTGGTGACAGGACGGCATACCCTTGCTTTTGTGATTCCGTCTTTCATCTCCAGGCTGCTGTGATGATCTACTTCCTTTGGCATAAAAGCATAAAGTACCGTACCTCTGACCTTATAGTTTGTCCCATTTTCCATCAAATGATTCCTCCTATTTTCATTTCTTTTCAATTTTTCAAAGGAAAATAGAATCCTGCTTCGCAGGATTCTACGCCTGCGGCGGATCGCGTAAGCGATATAATCCCTCCCCGCCGCAGTGCGATCCTCGCGGAGCGTTTTTGTCGGAGGGGGAACGCAGTTTCCTGTCCGATAAAAAAGGTTGCGCTTTGCGCAACCGCCGTGCGTGAGCGGTGGCTGAAAGGCTATTTACTTTATAGGACGCAGTTTCCTATAAAGTAAAAAAGGATACACACAAATTTCTCCTTTGTATGTATCCCTGCCGAAACATGGCCGCCAGCTTTATCTCAGTAACCACGCTGCGTTTTTGCCGCCGCGCCCCACTGCGTATCCTTGTATGTCTCATTGTCAATCAGCTGATTATAATAACTGACTGCCGTACCCCAGTCTCCCTGGTTTTGATAACAAATTCCCATATAGAAAATAACTTCCGGGTAATCTGACTGCAGCTCCAGGCATTTTGCAAAATATACCCTGGCTGTTTCCCAATCCCTGTTGTCATATGCCTCTTTTCCCCGGTTAAAAAGAGTCTGGACGCCGCTGTCAGTAAACTCCGCGTTTAGCGCTCCATAAATACTCTGAAATTTTTCATTAGTTACCAAAGAAGCATTTACGGCCATGACTGCGTCCATAGCCCCGATATAATCCCCGTTTGCCTTCAAAGTCAGCACATCCAGAAGCTTGTTGTACTCATTGATAATGCCGCCTTCTCCTGTATATGCCGCCAGCTCATTATTGAGGTTTGCCATCTCTTCCTTGAGGCTGTTGATCTGATCTTCCAGGCCGGAGATGTTGGTGTCCCTCTCTGCAATTTTTTCATTATAGGACAGGATGTCCTCATTAAAATCTGAATGGAGCGCCTTTTCCCTCACCGGAAGCACCAGGAAATAGCAACTCAAAGCCCCCATCATAATACCGATAAGAAGAAGCAGAACCGTAAGCCAGTTTCCATTTCCTTCCCGGTATGTGGGGACAATGGCTTCATCCCTCGCCGCATTCTCAAGCATCTCCTCTTCCCGCAGCTTCCTGGCCTGACGTCTGTTCCTCTCCTTCGCGGCCGCCTTTTTATCCTTTGCAATATCCTGAATATACTCCAGATAAGAAAGAGCCGCCGTATTGTTGACATCAACAGTCAAAACCGTTTTCAACATTTTTTCCGCCTTAGCGTACTCTTCTTTTTTCAGATACAAAAGCCCCAGAAGCTGATACGCCTTTACAAACCGCGGATTCATGGTGATAACCTTTTTCGCCTGCAAAATCGCCAGATCCTGGCTGTCATGGCGGGCATAGTAAAGGGCCTGGTTAAACTTCCGCAGCGTCTGGTTCATCTGCTTAAGCCGCGACTGCCTGGACTGGAGGATTTTCAGATACTCTGTGGCCAGGTTGTCCTTTGGCTGCAGATTCTTGCTGATCACCCATTCTGTCAGGGCATCCACTGTTTCGCCCAATTCATAATAAATAAGCCCCAGCAGGTTTCTCGCATCCGTATTCTTTTTATATAAATCCAAACTTTTTTTCAAATATACCGCGGCGCCGCTCAAATCACGGACACGCGCCTTGTCCAGCCCCACATTATAATAAGTGTTGGAAACCCTGACGATTTTTCTGTACAGCGTCACATCACGGCTGCAAAACTGGCAGTATCTTCCGTTTCCCATCGGGTGATGGCAATATAAACACTCCATACACATCCCTACTCTCTGCTGTCCTGTTCAAGCTGTTCCTTCAAAAACTGCACCATAATATCTGTCACATCCGTGATATCCCGGTTTACTATGGTATCCTCCACCTGGTCAATATCACGGCTGGGCTTAAATTTCGCCAGCTCTTCCTCAAAATTCAACATTCCGTTTTTCCTCTCTCACCAGCCCGGCCAAATATCTGCCAGGACTTTTTTAAAGCTTTCCATACAATAACAAAGTATATCATAAAAACCCTGATCACACACCCTCAAAAATTCTTAAAATTTTCAATATATGCAGTGAAGGGGTTCCACATGTCAACTGAAGGTATTCTACTACAATTCCCCATATTTTACAATGAAAACAGGACGACAAAAAGTGTCATCCTTTTCTTTTTGCATAGACGGGAAGGATGTTCAGGGCTTTCCCCTAAGAAGCTCTTTTATGCTCCCCGCCAGATAAAGGGAGCCTGCAATAAACAGGAAATCATCCGTTTCTTTTTTTTCTCTGGCAAAAGCAAAGGCTTCCTCAATACTGTCAAAGCTCCAGACAGGCTGGTCTGTCCGCCCCTCAAAGGCTTTCCTGATGTCTGCAAGGGGCAGGGCCCTGTAACTGTCAAGCTCTGTCAGAATAAAACCGTCAAAATCTGCCTGGCTGCAGATTTCGTCAATCATTGTCCTATAATCCTTTTCCACCACTGCTGAAAACAAAAGATATTTTTTTCCGCTACAGGGAAGCTTCCTCACTGTCTCAATAAAAACACGGATACCATCGTCATTGTGGGCGCCGTCCATATAAACACCCGGAAGCACCGGCTCCATCCTCCCCGGCCAGGAAGTATGAAGAAGAGACTGCCGTACCTTCCCTATCCATGAAAGGGATTTTCCCCTTTTGGACGGATTTTGTACTGCAAAGCCCCCTTCCGTCTGCCGCCTTTGCAGCGCCCAGGCCGCCGCCACCGCCAGAGAAGCATTCATAGCCTGATAGTCTGCCACAAAAGGCACCCGGAAACATTCCCCGGAAAAATATCCGCGTTTCATTTGAAATTCCAGTGACGAAGGGCTTCTGTCCACAATTTCAAAATCCTTCGGATTCACCGGATACGCCGGAGCATCCTGCTCTTTTGCGATTCTTTGTATCACTGCAGAAGCCTCCGGTACACTGTCATCATAGACCACTGGACAACCTTTTTTTATAATTCCCGCCTTCTCCCCTGCAATCTGGGAAACGGTGTCCCCCAGGATTTCCGTGTGATCCAGGCTAATGGAAGCAATCACGCAAACCTCCGGCCCCTCAATCACATTGGTGGCATCCAGCCTGCCTCCAAGGCCCACCTCCAAAACCGTAATGTCCACCCGGCGCTCTTTAAAAATCACCATGCCGATTAAAAACAAAAATTCAAAATAAGAAGGATGGACGATTTCCTCTTTCCTTTCCTGGCATAAATCGTAAATACGGTGGAAAGCCGCCAGGAACTCTTCTTCCGCCACCTGCTCCCCGTCAATGAGGAACCTCTCTGTAATGTCAACGAGATGGGGAGAACTAAACGTTCCCACATGGTATCCCTGTTCCAGAAGAATCCGGCTCATAAAAGCACATACGGAACCCTTTCCGTTGGTTCCCGCCACGTGGACAAACTGCTGCCCCTTTTCAGGACTCCCGAGAAGCTCCAGGATCCTCCGCTCATTTTCCATGGTAGTTTTTTTAGAAAACCGCGGAATCCCGTTGAGATACTCTTCCGCTTCCTCTATGTTCATTCTGTGTTTCATGGTTGTATTTATATTCCCGTCCATATCCTATTGGAACCTCCGTCCTGTTCTGTTTTTTACACTTTTCCCTGCTTCCATTTCCCCGTCCCGTAAAATACACAGGAAACCACCGTGGCCGTTGTCCAGCCCACCGGCCAGGACAACCAGATTCCCACAGGGCCCAGGCCTGTCGAAAAAACGAATGCCAGGAGCACCCGCAGGACCAAATCCGTAAAAGTCGCCACCATAAAATACTTCATGGCGCCGCTCCCACGCAGGACGCCGTCAGCCATCAGCTTCACCAATATCACAAAATAAAACGGTGATACAATCCGCAGGAAAGTAACCCCTGTGGAAAGCGCCGTGGCTGCCGCCTCCTGCTCTGGAAGAAACAAAAGAACCATCGTCCTCCCAAAAAAGGCAAATGTAATGACAAAAGGAACTGCAATGAGGGCCGCCAGCACAACACCGGCGCGCAGCCCCTCCCTGATCCGCTGCACCTTTCCCGCGCCCACATTCTGGGCAGTAAAACTGGAAAGGCCGTTGGCCAGCGTCGTGAAAGAAGTAATGGTAAAGGTATTCAATTTAATGGCAGCCGAATATCCGGCAATCACCGAAGAGCCAAAACTGTTGACCCTCCACTGGATAAAAATATTTCCGATGGAAATGAAACTCTGCTGCAAAATACTGGGAACTGCAATACGGCCGACCCGTTTTAGCATGAGGATGGAAAAAAACGGCTGTTTTTCCTCTGTCTTTATTTTTCCAAGGCGGTACAACAGTGTCAGAAAAGCCAGGATACAGGCGGCCCCCTGGGCTATAAAAGTGGCCCAGGCCACACCTGCCACCCCCATATGGAACGACGTCACAAACAAGTAGTCCAAAAAAATATTGCTTAAAGAAGAACCAATCAGGAAATACAGCGGCGTCCTGGAATCCCCCAGGGAAGTAAAAACCCCCGTACATATATTATATAGGAAAAGAAACAAAAAACCGCCTATATAAATTCTGAGATACAGCTTTCCATCGGCAAACACATCAGCCGGCGTATTGAGCAGCTTAAGCAGTCCGCCAGCCCCCAAAAGCCCCAATCCCGTAAGCGCCGCCGCCAGCACAGCCGAAGACAGAAGTGTGGTGGAAATGGCAGTTTTCATTTTCCCATACTGCTTCGCCCCAAAAAGCTGGGAGATCACCACAGAACAGCCGATGTTACTCCCCACGGCAATGGCCATAAAGATCATGGTGATGGGATAGGAAGCCCCTACCGCCGCCAATGCGGATTCCCCTGCAAATTTCCCTGCAATGGCGCTGTCCGCAATATTATAAAGCTGCTGGAAAATCACACTGACAAACATGGGAATGGAAAACCGCCATAGCACTGACGATGGCTTTCCCTCCGTTAAATCTTTAATCATCTCTGTTTCCCTCGTTTACTATAATAGTTCCATTTGCATTTTCATCTCCATGGAATTATACTATCTTTGGATCCATTTGAAAACTTTTATTTTTAATGGTTATCCATAGAAAATTTCAATGAGGTATCCATAATGTCCGTCAGCTTTGAATACTACAAAATCTTTTACTACGTCGCCAAATATGAAAACATCACCGCCGCCGCAAGAGCGCTTTTCCTTTCCCAGCCTACCGTCAGCCATTATATCCGCAGCCTGGAAAAAGAGCTTGGCCTTTCCCTGTTCATCCGTTCCAAAAGCGGAGTGGTTCTGACGCCGGAAGCAAAGCTTCTTTTTTCCCATGTAAGAAAAGCTTGTGAAGAATTTTGGACCGCGGAAGAAGCGCTGGCCGCCAGCAAATCCCTGACAGCCGGGACCCTGCGGATCGGCGCCAGCGAAATGACCCTCCACAATTTTCTCTTGCCTTATCTGGAGCAGTTTAAAAACCGTTACCCTGAATTAAAATTAAAAATTTTCAGCAGTACCACCCCCGACGCCCTGACTGCTTTAAAAAAGGGGGAAGTCGATTTCGCCATTGTCATTTCCCCCCTCCAGCATACCGACGGCCTTTCGGTGATTCCCCTGGTACCTTTCCAGGATATTGTCATCGCCGGAAACCGGTTTCAAAAGCTCCGCCACAAAGCCATGTCCCTCCATGAGATGAGTCATTACCCTCTGATCTGCCTCAGTCATGGCACTGCAACCAGGTATTTTCTGGAACAGCAGTTTTCAGCGGCAGGAGCCCCCCTGGAACCGGACGTGGAACCGGCCACTACAGATTTGGTGACGCCTTTAACCGCCCATAACTTAGGACTCGGTTTTGTGCCGGAAAATTTTGCCGCCGAATCCCTGAAGGCCGGCAGCGTCTTTCGGATTTTTCTGAAAAAAGAGCTGCCGCCCCGCCACATCTGCGTGGTAAGCGACAGCCTTCATCCTCTTTCCCTGGCCGGAAAGCAATTCCTTTCGCTTTTGCCATCTTATCCCGGCTGACGAAACCTACATTCCGGCCATGCCTTATTATTTCTCCAACTGGGCCAGGCGCTCTTTCACCTGGGCCATCATCTGCTCATATTTCGCCAGCTTAGCCTTCTCTTCCTCAATCTTGGCCTCCGGCGCGCGGCTTACAAATTTTTCATTATTCAGCATCCCCCTGGATCTGGCCAGTTCCTTATTCAGCCGTTCTTCCTCCTTCTTCAGCCGCTCGATTTCCTTCCCAATATCCACAAGCTCTGCCAAAGGCATATAGACCACAGCCTTGGCCGTCACTGCAGAAACGGCATCCTCCGGGATTCCCCCTTTATCTGCCTGCACCGTCACTTCCCCGGCAGAAGCCAGGGTTGCAAAAAATACCCGTCCATTCTCAAAAATCCTGCGGACTTCCTCTTCAGCAGAAACCACAATCACACTTGCTTTCCTGCTGGGAGGCACATTCATGGAAGTGCGGACGCCGCGGATGGCGCGGACGGCCTCCTTGATGGTTTCCACCGCCGTCTCATCCTCCACAAATTTCCATTCTTCCCTGTATTCCGGCCAGGAAGAGATCATAATGGACTCTTCTTTCTCCTGCAGGTTGCAGAAAATTTCCTCCGTAATAAAAGGCATGTACGGATGAAGCAGCTTCAGGGACTGAATCAGCACAGTCTTTAAGGTCCAGAGGGCGGCAGCCTTTGTGGCGTCGTCATCATTATAAAGGCGCGGCTTCACCATCTCGATATACCAGTCGCAAAATTCTTCCCAAATAAAATCATAAACCTTCTGGAGGGCGATTCCCAGTTCATATTTGTCCAGATTCTCCGTCACATCCTTTGTCAGCGTATTGACTTTGGACAAAATCCACTTATCGGCCCCCGTCAGGCTGTCAAGGCTCACCTGATGGACAGAAGCCCTGGATGTATTCATCAAAATAAAGCGGGACGCGTTCCATACTTTATTGGCAAAATTCCTGCTGGCCTCCACTCTCTCCCAGTAAAAACGCATATCGTTTCCGGGCGCATTTCCAGTGATCAGCGTCATACGCAGCGCGTCGGCGCCGTATTTATCCACCACCTCCAGAGGGTCAATGCCGTTACCCAGGGACTTGCTCATCTTGCGCCCCTGGGAATCCCTCACCAGGCCGTGAATCAAAACCGTGTGGAAAGGCTCCTTCCCCGTTTGCTCAAGGGCGGAGAACACCATGCGGATTACCCAGAAGAAAATAATGTCATATCCCGTCACCAGCACGTCCGTGGGATAGAAATAATCCATCTCCGGCGTTTTTTCCGGCCATCCCAGGGTAGAAAAAGGCCAAAGCGCCGAAGAAAACCAAGTGTCCAGCGTGTCCTCATCCTGCGCCATATGACTACAGCCACATTTGGGGCAGACTCCGGGCGCTTCTTTTACCACCGCCACCTCACCGCACTCCTGGCAGTAATAGGCGGGAATCCGATGGCCCCACCAAAGCTGCCTGGAAATGCACCAGTCGCGGATATTCTCCAACCAGTGGAGATACGTCTTTCCAAAGCTTTCTGGCACAAATTTAAGGCGGCCTGATTTCAAAGCTTCGATGGCCGGTTTTGCCATCTCATCCATCTTCACAAACCACTGCTGCTTCACCATCGGCTCAATGGTGGTCTTGCAGCGGTCATGGGTCCCTACATTGTGGGAATGATCCACAATTTTCACCAAAAGCCCCAGGCTGGAAAGCTCCTCCACCACAGCCTTCCTGGCCGCGTAACGCTCCATCCCCTGATACTTGCCCCCATTTTCATTGATGGTGGCGTCGTCGTTCAAAATATTGATTTCCGGAAGGTTATGCCTTTTTCCAACCTCAAAGTCATTGGGGTCATGGGCCGGGGTGATCTTTACACATCCCGTACCAAACTCTTTATCCACATATGCATCGGCGATTACGGGGATTTCCCTGTCCATAATGGGCAGAATCAGCATTTTTCCCACCAGGTCTTTGTAACGCTCATCATCAGGATGGACGGCCACTGCCGTATCGCCCAGCATGGTTTCCGGCCTGGTGGTGGCAATCTCCACAAACCGCCCCGGTTCCCCTTTTACCGGATAATTAATGTGCCAGAAGTGCCCCCCCTGCTCCTCATGGACCACTTCTGCATCGGAAATCGAAGTCTGGCACTCCGGGCACCAGTTGATGATGCGGGAGCCTTTATAAATATAACCTTTTTCATAAAGGCGGATAAACACCTCAAGAACCGCGTCCGAACACCCCTGGTCCATGGTAAAACGCTCTCTTTCCCAGTCTGCTGAAGAGCCAAGTTTTTTGAGCTGTTTTACAATTTTTCCGCCATATTCTTTTTTCCATGCCCAGGCATGATCCAGAAATTCTTCCCGGGTCAAATCTTCTTTATCAATGCCTTCACTTCTCAGTTTATCAATGACTTTCACTTCCGTGGCAATGGCCGCATGGTCCGTACCCGGCTGCCAAAGGGCAGAATATCCCTGCATCCTCTTATAACGAATTAAAATATCCTGCATGGTATTATCCAGCGCATGTCCCATGTGAAGCTGCCCTGTGATATTGGGCGGCGGCATCACGATGGTAAAGGGCTTTTTATCCCTGTCCACCTCAGCATGAAAATAATTCTTTTCCATCCATTTTTCATACAAACGCTCCTCAATGGCCTGAGGATTATACGTTTTTTCCAGTTCCCTGCTCATAACAACCGTCCTGTCTTATGAAAAAATAAAGAATCCTGCGAGCAGGATTCTCCGCCTGCGGCGAATCGCTTCAGCGATATAATTCCTTTCCGCGAACTGCGCATCCCCCGGAGGGTTTTTACTTTATAGGTCGCAATTTCCTATAAAGCAAAAAACGCCCTCTCCTATCCTCCGATAGAAAAAGGGCGAATCACCGCGGTACCACCTTTTTTCGACTGCTCCGGCCATGGCCGCGCAGTCCTCTCCTGCCCTGTAACGTGGGCAACCCCGGGACTTCCTACTGCTGCAAACCGGATATACGGACAATACCCAGCCTCCTTCGTTTCAGAAATCCGGCTCAGAAGCTACCTTCCCCAAACACATTCCCGGACCGCCTTTCAGCCGGTGGGCCGTCCTCTCTGCTGGCGCCGCCTGGGTACTCCTCTTCTTCACAGCCTGTATCCTATTCAAACCTGTGGAAATTATACTACAGGAATTTCTATTTGTAAAGGGGGCTTTTCCCTTGTCTTTCCGTCGTTTTTCCTTTCAGCGCCTCTGTCTGCAAAAGCATACGCGGTCACGACACAGGAAATCCCCCTCCCTGCAGCACGGCCATCTTTGCCTGTTCCATGGCCTCGACGACTCTGTCGCACCATCCGTCGAACTGGGGGTCTGCCTTTTGACATTCCTCCGGGTGGGACAGGATATAATCAAGGGCAATCCGTACTCCCTGGTCAAAATGCACCGTGGTTCTCATATCCGGCGCCACCCTTTTTAACTTGCTGTTGTCAAAAACAACTGAGACAGATTTATCCCCAATCAGGCTTCCTTCATAATCATATCCATACGGATCCCCCACCGCCGACAGGAACTCGGAGGCCACATGATAAGCGTTCAGCTTTACCCCAAGCGCATCTGCAATGGTTTCATAAATCTGGTTCCAGGTGAGTGTTTCATCACTTGTAATCTGAAACGCCTCTCCGATGGCATACCGTTTTCCCATGAGTCCGGTGTATCCTACGGCAAAATCCCGGTTGAATGTGAGTGTCCACAGGGAAGTGCCATCCCCCTGGATAATAACAGGCTTTCCATCCATCATGCGTTTGACCACTTGCCAGAAACCATTCTTCCCCTGTACACCCAAAGGAATATTCCGCTCGTCATACGTATGGCTCGGCCTTACGATGGTGACAGGGAAACCTTCCTCCCGGTATTTTTCCATCAGGAATTCCTCACATGCAATTTTGTCCCTGGAATACTGCCAGTGAGGGTTTGCAAGGGACGTCCCTTCTGTAATGACGTAACCTGCCGCCGGTTTATGGTAAGCAGAAGCAGAACTTGTATAAATATACTGCCTCGTCTTTCCATGGAAAAGCCTGAAATCCCGCTCCATATCTTCTACAGTAAAGCCGACAAATTCACAGACAGTGTCAAAAGTAAGGCCCTCTATCTTTTCCGCCACATCCTGCTCGTCATGGATATCTGCAATAATCTGATGGACGCCATGGGGAAGCTTCCCTTTCCTGTTCCCCCGGTTGAGAACCCAGACTTCCCATTGCAGTTCTTCTGCCAGCCGCCTTACAATGGCGCTGCTGATGATCCCTGTCCCTCCAATAAACAATGCTTTCATAAAAACCCCCTCTGCTTACCGCCCATATCCCTCCACCTAAAGGCCGTCTATGGATTCCCATCCGCATCACGGCCTGCCGTCATCTCCATTACTCTTCTCGCGTAATGCTTTCATTATAACTGTTTCTTTGGGAAAATACCAGATATGTCCAAAAAATATTGTGATAAAGCTGCCTTGAAATTTTAGGTTTCTTTTCTTTATATTAGAATTGTAATTAACTCTCTATTATGTTATAATTTGCGCAAGAAAAACCGAAATTTAGATGATCCAAGGAGGGAAACGGTGTGAAACAGTTTTTTGGCATGAGCCAAAGCGGAAATTTAGATGAGGCAGTCCGCGGGCTCCGTAATCCCCAGTTTATTATGTTGTTATCAAATGATACCCAGTTCGAGGCACATGTACACGGCCTGGAAAAGCTTTTTCCGGGGGTTCCCAGTATCGGATGCATTGGTATGGGTTATGACACCAGAGTCGTGGAACATGGCGTCGTTGTCATTGCATTTTCCAATGGGGTCACTGCCGCGGCCAATGTGCTGGAGCAGGCGTCCACCATGCCGGTAAAGTATATTGACCGCCTGAAAGCGGATGTGAGGGCCGTAAACGCTTCTTCCCGCGACACAGTCTGCATCGATTTTTGCAGCGGCAATGATGCCTGTGTGCTGACTACCCTCTATACTGTCCTGGGGCAGCAGGGTATTTCCCTTGTGGGTGGAACCGGTGATGCCGGAAAAGTGTCCGCCAACGGAACAATTTACCAGGACGCAGTCGCCTATGGGCTGGTACGGAACCAGAACGGCCGGGTGAAAACCTATAAAGAAAACATCTATCACCAGCTGGGGGACTACCGCTTTATCGCTTCCAACACAGACAAGGCAAACTACATACTTGGAACCTTAAACGGAAAACCGGCAAAGCAAGTTTACCAGGATATTCTCCATGTAACCGATCAGGAAATCCTTACACGGACCTTCCAAAATCCATTTGGTAAAATCAATGGGGACGATACCTGCATCATTTCCATCAAGGAAGTCAAGGGCACTGCGCTTGCCTGTTTCCGCCAGGTCAATGATTCCGATGTACTGATTCTCCTGGAGCTGGGAGATTATCAGGCCATCGCGCAGGACACCATTCAAAAGATCTGCCACGATTTCCCCAAACGTTCCGCTGTCTTTTCAGTCAACTGCCTGTTCCGCTATAAACTGTTTTCTGAGCGAAACTACATGCAGAAATATCTGCAGGAGATGGCTTCCCTTGGCAGCCATGCCGGACTGGTGGGGTATGGGGAACATTACAACAACCGGTTCGTCAACCAATCTATGACCTGTGTGGTATTTGAATAAGGGAGGAGTATGAAATGCCGTTTTTTAAGAAAAGCCAGCAGAAGCCGAAACAGACAGAAGACAGGAAAAAGCAACTCTCACCTATGTTGCATGTGATGGACTCCCTGAAAGGTTATCAAAAAGACCTTGTGCAAAAAGAAGTGGCCTCTCTCCGGGAATTGGGCCTTATTGGCCGTTCTTTTGAAACCATTTTAAAAGGGGCGGCGCATTTCCAGACAAAACTGCAGGATTTCGGACAGTCTTTCTCCAGCATCAACCAGGAAGCTGAACGTTTTTCACAAGTAAGGAGCGAAATTGCCCAGACAGTATCGGAAGCCAGAGGGGAAATGGAAGACCTCACCAATATCTCCATGCAGGTGCAAAGTTCTTTTGGAGATATGGAGCGTACTTTTGAGCAGCTGCAAAATTCCATCCTGGGTATCCAGGACTGTATGGGAAAAATCGTTTCCATTGCCGATCAGACCAATATCCTTGCTGTCAATGCCTCTATCGAGGCCGCCAGAGCCGGCGCCGAAGGCCGGAGCTTTTCCATCGTCGCGGCCCAAGTGAAAGACCTTGCCAGGGAAATTAAACTGCTGGCTGGAGAAGTGGATTCCGAAGTCCAGGACGTAAAAAACCATTCCAACCAGCTGAGCGACAATATTACCAATGCCCAGCAAACCTTGGGGCAGGGTGTTTCCATTGTAAGTAATACAGATGAAGGCTTCCACAAGATTACTACAGCTGCCGAGGGCGCTGTATCTGTACAGACGGAAATTTACAATGTAATCGGGGATTCCCAGAATGCCCTGCAGACTATCTGCCAGTTTTTTGACCAGATCAAAGACCAGTATCAGGAAGTCTTAAAACATATTAATTATGCCAATAATCTTGGAACCACAAAAAGCAGCATGTTTGAAGACGTGGACAATATGCTGTCTCAGATTCCTCCTATGATCCGGGACATCGAATCCCAGGCAGACTAAAAATTCAGACGCAGGAAGCTAAGGGCTTCCTGCGTCTGAATATCAATAAATCACAGTCAATGCCGCCAAAACCGTTCTCTGACCATCTGTTCAGAGTGCGCCAGAACCTGGTTTAGCCGTTTGGCATCACCGTCTGCAGCCTCCAAAAGATATGTATATTCATCCTTCAGGCCGCCCACATGCGGCACAGTCACAGCCCCCGCGTCACTTCCCAGCGCCACATGGACGCCCAGGGAAAGAGCCTTTCTTATATTTTCTGTCTGCATTTCTCTGATGGCCTGCACTGCCGCCTCTGGAAACAGCCCTTGCCCCGCCAGATTCCCCACTGGGGACACAGTCGGCGTCCAGACTGTCCCCAAAGAAGCCAACAAGGAAAGTTCTTCTTCCGTCATGTAAAATCCATGTTCAATACTGTCAGCCCCGCTCAGGATGGCCGCCCTCACTGTCTCTGCACCATTGACATGAACCATCACAGCAAAGCCTTCCTCATGGCAGATGTGTACCAGCTCTTTCATTTCAGGAAAAGGGATCCCTGTCCCGGTAATGACCCCGTACTCATTAAAATCCAGGATTCCAGAAAACATAATCTTTATAAAATCAGCCCCTTTTAGGGCAGCTTCCCCCACCAGGGCCGAAAAATCAGCCATTGTTTCATAGGAAAGCCCCACAATTCCACCATAATGACCTTTTTTATGGATTGCAAATACCGGCGAACGGTAATCCACCCCATACTCCCCGGCAATCTCCGCCGCAAAGGAGGAGACTCCCAAGTAGTCTCCTCCCTCCCGGAAAAATGTAATCCCGGCTTCCTTATATGCTTTGAACCGGCTTCGCACCACGGCCTTGTCCACTCCGTTTTTATGGCAGGCCACAGCTGCCTTATAGTTGACGCCATTCATAAAAATATGCCCATGGCATTCTCCCAACATCCTGCCTACCCTCTTTCACTGCATCTTTTACTTCGTACCGAAAATCCTGTCTCCGGCATCCCCAAGCCCCGGACAGATATACGCGTTCTCATTCAGCTCCCGATCCACATGGCCGCAGTAAATTTCCACATCGGGGTGGGCCTCCCTGAGGCGTTTGATTCCTTCCGGAGCCGCGATAATACAGAGGAATTTAATTTGCTTTCCGCCTCTCTCCTTAATAAAATCAATGGCCGCCTCAGCAGAACCGCCGGTCGCCAGCATGGGATCCACCACTGTGATCAGGCGCTTTCCAATTTCCTCCGGCAGTTTGCAGTAGTATTCCCGCGGTTCATGGGTTTCCGGATCGCGGTACAGTCCAATATGTCCCACCTTCGCAGAAGGCACGAGAGTCATGATCCCATTCACCATACCAAGTCCCGCCCGCAGGATGGGCACCACCGCCAGCTTTTTCCCGGAAATCATCGGGGTTTTGCAGGATTCGATGGGGGTGGTCACATCCACTTCCTCCAAAGGCAGATCCCGGAACGCTTCATATCCCATCAAAACCGCAATCTCCTCCACCAGTTTCCGAAACTCATTTGTCCCTGTCCGCTCATCTCTCAACATTGAGATTTTATGCTGAATCAATGGATGCTTCATAATAAATACATTTTCCATATGTACCCCTTTCCGGCTTACATCTGCTTCCGCACGATTTTATACTCATCATCCAGCTGAAAATACGGGCAGTCAGAAAAGCTGCTGGAAAGGAAACGCCCCAGCTCGTCTTCATCTAAATCCGCCTCGCAAATGTAATAGCCATAATCCTCATCATATCTGTAATTTGTACAACAGTCGCAATTCGATACTTGTTTCATTATCATTTCTCCGGGCAGAAGCCTCCTGCCCCACCTTTTCCTTTATCCCTTCAGCGCTTTTACTTCCTCCAGCCAAAGCCTCCCGCAGGCATCACTGGGCATACGCAGGTCGCCTCTGGGCGAAACTGCCACGCTTCCCACCTTGGGGCCGTCCGGCAGGCAGGATCTTTTAAACTGCTGGGAGAAAAATCTCCTGTAAAAAATCTCCAGCCACTTTAAAATCGTTTCTTTTCCGTAAGTCCCCCCAAATGCTTTTTCTGCCAGCCGGTATATTTTGGCCGGGCGATAACCGAAGCGGAGAATATAGTATAAGAAGAAATCATGAAGCTCATAAGGCCCCACAATATCCTCTGTCTTCTGGGAAATTTTTCCATCCTCCGGCGGCAGAAGCTCCGGGCTGACCGGCGTATCTAAAATATCAAAGAGGATTTCCTTAAGCCTCTCATCCCCGCAGGTTTCCCCATAGTAACGCACCAGATGGCGTACCAATGTCTTCGGCACAGAGGCATTGACGCCATACATGGACATATGATCCCCGTTATAGGTGGCCCAGCCTAAGGCCAGCTCCGACATGTCCCCTGTTCCGATCACCATGCCTCCGCTTTCATTGGCAATATCCATCAACACCTGTGTGCGCTCCCTGGCCTGGCTGTTTTCATAAGTCACAGAATGATCGTTTTCACTATGGCCAATATCCTTAAAATGCAGCGTCACCGCTTCCCGGATATCCACCTCCTTAAGGTCTGCCCCCAGGATCTTTGTAAGCTCACAGGCATTGGTATACGTCCTGTCTGTCGTCCCAAAGCAAGGCATAGTCACTGCCGTAATGCTGTCCCGTTTAAGTTTCAGCATATCGAATGCCCGGACGGTCACGAGGAGGGCCAGGGTCGAATCCAGGCCGCCGGAAATGCCCACCACTGCATTTTTACATCCCGCATGGGCCAGCCTTTTCTTAAGGCCCATGGCCTGAATAGATAATATCTCCTCACAGCGTTTATCCCGCTCCGCCTTGTCCGCCGGCACAAAGGGGGCTGCATCCACGAACCGCTCCAGGCTCAGCTGTTCTTTATTCAAAGAAAAGGACACTTTCATATATCCTGTGCTGTCGACAGGCCCGAAGGTATTCATACGGCGCCTTTCATTTCTGAGGCGCTCCAAATCCAGGTCGGCCAGGATCAGTCCGCCAGAAAAGCGTTCCGCTTCTTTTAGCAAGGCGCCGTTTTCATAAATCAGATTATGGCCGGCAAAGACCAGATCCGTGGAAGACTCCCCTTCCCCAGCGTCCGCATAGATATAGCCACACACCAGCCTGGCCGACTGGTTTCCGATGAGCCCCTTCCGATAAACGTCTTTTCCTGTTGTCTCATCGCTGGCCGACGAATTTACGATCACGGTGGCGCCCGCCAGGGCATGGCGGGTACTGGGGGGATTTGCCACCCACACGTCTTCACACACTTCCGCGCCAATCACCAGCTCTTCCATATTCATACAACAAAAAAGAAGATCTGTCCCCATGGGGACAAAATCCGTCATGCCGCCAGCCAGCTCCACCTTTTCCATGGCCGGCACACGGTTCCCCTTCTGAAAATGCCGGGCTTCATAAAATTCCGAATAGTTGGGAATCGCCGTCTTTGGAACCAGGCCAAGAATCTGGCCTTCCTTCACCGCCGCCATCACATTGTAAAGCTTCCCCTCCCGCATCCAGGGAAGTCCCACAAAAATCAGAAGGTCATAACCCTTCGTGTGGTCTGCAAGTACTGCCAGCTCCTTTCTGGCTGAAGCTAACAGCGTATCCTGTAAAAACAAATCGCTGCATGTATAACCAGTCAGGCAAAGCTCCGGAAAAACCAGAATCTTCACCTGCCTGGCCTCTGCTTCCCTGCAAAGCTCCTCTATCCTGCTTCTGTTCTGGGCTGGGTCGGCCACGCTCACCTGCGGCGTGGCTGCCGCTACCCTGATAAATCCATGTTTCATAATATCCTCATTCTCCCTCGTAAATACAGACATCTTCCAGCCATCTTTTGTCCATTATAAAATAGCCTATGGCAAAAAGCAAACAAAACATGATTCCTGCAGGTTCTCCCAGACTTATCCCCGTGTGAAAG
The DNA here is from genome assembly GCA_948470255.1 of uncultured Lachnotalea sp. Lineage (GTDB taxonomy): Bacteria > Bacillota > Clostridia > Lachnospirales > Lachnospiraceae > Lientehia. The sequence goes on along the minus strand of CAOKOS010000003.1, from coordinate 10,140 downwards.
GCGCCATGTCCATCCTGATGAAGTAGCCTTTGTCATGTTTGCAGACAGGGCAGGTTTCCGGCACTTTTTTCCCTGTATAAATATGGCCGCAGTTGAGGCACATATAAATCTCTTCTCCTGATGACTGGAACAGCTGATTTTGTTCCATCAGTTTCTCAAACTGGCCAAAACGGTCTCCATGGATTTTCTCGATTTCTGCAATTTGGCGGAAGCTGGCCGCCACTGCCGTAAATCCCTCTTCCTGGGCTATTTTCGCAAAAGACGGATACACATTTTCGTACTCTTCATACTCATTATGTCTTGCCGCTTTGAGAAGCGTCAGAGCATCGTCATATACCTCAATGGGATAGGCGCCGTCGATCTCCAGGTTTTCCCCATTCAACTCTTTCAAATGCTTATAAAAAATCTCCGCATGTTCTTTCTCCTGGTCGGCAGTAAACAAAAACACCTGCTGAATAACCTGCAGCTTAAGCTCAGCCGCCTTTCCGGCCGCCATGGTATAGCGGTTCCTGGCCTGGCTTTCCCCTGCAAAAGCCCTCAGCAAATTCTTCCTTGTCTCACTTTCCCTCAAATTCATCTGACATACCTCCTGGGATTTAATAATAAAATTCCCTCCCAGTATGCGCCGGATACAGGAAAATTATTCTAAAGCCAGCTTTGCAATGGCGTTTTGGGTCAGTCGGTATACGGTCCAGTCATCCAGGGCTTCTGCCCCAATGGAATAATAAAACTCAATACTCGGTTCATTCCAATCCAGGCAATGCCATTCCATTCTTCCATAGCCCCGCTCCTTTGCAATGGAAGCCAGCTTTTTTAAGATTGCCCTACCATAGCCCTTTCCCCGTTTCTCCGGCCTGACAAACAGATCTTCCAAAAAAAGCCCGCTCTTTCCTAAAAACGTGGAAAAGTTGTGGAAAAACAACGCAAATCCAACTTCTTTCCCATCTTCCAGCGCAAATAAAACCTCCGCCCCCTCTTTCTCAAAAATCTCTGTCCGCAAAATTTCCTCTGTGGCAGTCACCTGATCCAACAGCTTCTCATATTCCGCCAATTCTTTAATAAACTGTAAGATCAGCGCGGCATCCTTTTCTGTTGCGAAGCGAAATTCCAATAAACTCTTTTCCATCTATATTCCTCCTTTACTCCTGTCCGTCCAGTTGCCTCTTTAAATATGTCCCCACCACGTTGGAAAAGTTGGCGATATCCCGGATATAGGCGAAATCCTTTCCAAAAATCTTCTTTTCCGCCATCAAGTCCCCCTCCCTCCCGGCGAACACGCCCAGGACGGAGATTCCCATACTCCTGGCATGGCGCACCTCCCTGGCCGTATCCATGACAGCGTAATCACCGCCATAGGAATGGGGGTTCTTGCTGTTGGGGCGGTTCACAATGATATCGTTGGGACGGCCGTCGCTGAGTACAATCAGGATTTTATTTTCTTCTTCCCTGGCGAGCAGCCCGTCCACGGCGGCCCGTACCGCCAGGCCGTCCCTGTTGTTGGAGGAAGTCGTATACTCCATGATATTTTTATCTGCCGACCTGTCGTCATCATAATCCCTAAACCGGTGCAAAATAGTGTAGTCCCAAAAAGTGCAAAAGCTCATCACCCTGTGGGGAAGCCCTGCATTGCTTAAAGACCGGCTGATGATATATCCCTGAAGGGCCACCTTGGGCTGGCGCACCCGCTGGGAGCCGCTGGCATCAATCAGCACATCCACCACAAAATCCGAAGCATTCCTGTTCAAATTCTGCGTAAACAACCGCCGGTCCCGGGTCCTTCCCACTTTCCATAAAAGATTGGGAACCACATGGCCATAAAAATTCTTCACCTGCTCCACTTCGCTTCTCCGCACAAGGGCCTGCTTCAGCACATCCGTCAGGATAGAAATATTCTTTCTGGCCAAATTATGATTCCTGGCGTAAGCCCTCCTGTTCTGCTCTGCCTGCCTTAAAGCATATTGGTACTGATAATTGTTCCTCACCGGGTTCCTAAGGATCCCTTCCGTAAAATAAAGGCTGCAGTCCCCGTGAGCGCCCCTACACAGCTTATGATCCAGCCGCCTTCCCTCCAGCCTTCCCAGATAAGATTTCCCAAAATTCAGTTCCACATAAGAATAGACCTTTTTCAGGTCTTCCTCCGTGACCTGTACCACATGGTTTTTTTCCTTTTTCTGCTCCCGTTCCTCCTCTTCTTTTTCCGAAGAATCCGTCCGCATCATATTCTGGGAAACGCGCCGCATATAGTCTTCAAAACTTTCCGCCGCCGCATCTTCTTTCAGAAAATCCTTCCACCCATATTCGGCAAGTTCCTCCAGTGTCACCGAAAGGACTTCGTCCAGGTTTCCCTGCTTTGCCTCAAAGGTATTGTCCAAAAGAGAATTATACAACTGATCCACAGTACGGATTACTTCCATGATCCCCTCTGCGTCCTCCAGCCTTTCCACCTGCGCCGCTGCCTCAGAAAGCTTTTTTGTGGTCTGATAAGAAGAATCCAGCGCCCGCTTCATCATCGTCAGCTTGATCATCCCTGTCAAAGATTCTGTCAGCCGCCTGTACTCAAAGTCCAGCGTATCCGAAAAAGCCCTCCGCCTCAGGGCCGCCACTCCGCTCCTCTCTTCTTCCGCCTTTTTATGTGCCGCCGCGTCCACGCAAATCTGGGCCAGATTCATCAAATTTTGTTCATCTGCCCCCAAAAATGTTTTTTTAACCATATAAAGCGCCAGGGCGTCTTTATCAAAATATTTTGCAAAGGCTCCCTGCTTTACCGCATCGTATAAAGAGATATAGCGGGATTTCTGAAAGGAAACCATGTCCAGCCCCACATCCAGGGAATAGTCCCCACTGACGGTCCACATGAGATTCCGTACCCGGTTCTCCACTTCCATCTGATATTCATTTTCCATATACTCTTCCAAGGAATCCCTCCTTCCATCCGCCGGCTTCCGTTTCCGAATCCTCAGTCCCCGAACACGGAAGCCGCCGTCCAGTCGTCGGGAATCCGCGTCATAACCACATCCCCGATGATCTCCTTCTCAAAAATGTCAAAAGTCTTGTTGGTAATTCCCATCTTCACCGCCAGTACCGGTTTTAATCCGCTGCGGATGGTCTTCATGGCCGCCAAAAGCCCCCTAAGATCCAACGGCCTTGTGGTAATCTCCCCGTTGAAAGCTTTCAGCTGCAAATCCAAAAATAATCCGGCAAATTGTACCATGGCAGACTCTTTCCCATCCGGGAAGGTGGCCCTGAAAATTTTCAAAAGCGTCTCTTCATCCACTGACGGCATGTCAATCACCAGAAATCTGGAGACTAATGCCTCATTTAATTCTCTTGTCCCCGCATAACCATAATTCATAGTGGCAATAAACCTGGCTGCTGGATGAAGGGTAATCCGTCCATACCCAGGCACATCAATAAGCCTCCGGTAATCCAGCGTGGCATGAAGCACCGATACGGCATCGTTTTTCGCCATATTGATTTCATCCAGAATACCAAAGCCGCCATACTGGGCGCACTGGTACACCGGCCCTCTCCTGAGCCTTACTTCATTATCCACAAAAGTATCTGTCCCGATGAGGGAACTACTATCCGTATTGACATGAAAAGAAATATTATAAGCCGGCCGGCCAAAAATCCAGGCCAAGTTTTCCGCCAGCACATTCTTCCCGGTGGCTTTGGAACCGGAAAGGAGAAGATTTTCTCCCTGCAAAAGCCCAGCGATGGCCTGCTCCAGGATTTCTTTCCCGTAAAAAGGGATAAACGGGGCTGCCACCCTGCTTTTTTCACTTTCTTCCACCTGATACCGGCTTCTGAACGTTTCCACATCTGCAATTAAACCGCTGTCTATCTCCTGCTCCTTAAGCATTCTTGCTATTTCTGACATATCTGTATCCTTTCCCTGCCTGATGATTCTGGGACAAAACATCGTTTTTTATGAGTCCCGAAATACCGCCTTCTTCAGATTCTTTCTCTCGGGATTTCCCTGGAACCTCCAGAGAGAATCAGCCGGTTGATCTGCGCCCCCATATACCCTGCTCCAAAACCGTTGTCAATATTCACCACAGCCATCCCTTCCGCACAGGAATTAAGCATACTGAGGAGAGGGGCAAGCCCCTGGAACCCTGCCCCATATCCCACTGAAGTCGGCACTGCAATCACCGGCTTGTCCACCAGCCCTGTAATGACGCCCCCCAGGGCGCCTTCCATCCCGGCCACAGCCACAATGCAGTTTGCCTTCCTGATGTCTTCAATTTTAGAAAACAGCCGGTGTATCCCGGCTACCCCCACATCAAAAATCCGCAGCACCTGGCTCCCATGGAATTCCGCAGTCTGAGCCGCCTCTTCTGCCACAGGAATATCCGCAGTCCCCCCGGTACACACTGCCACAAGCCCCTTTTTCTCAGCGGGGAACGGTTCGTACTTGAGCACCCGGGAGATTTCATCATAACTCACCTCCGGCGCCGCAAGGCGCACCGCCTCGTACTGTTCGGCCGAGGCCCGCGTTCCCATGACATTGATTCCCCTGTCCCGGAAAGTTTCAAAAATATGGACCAAATGCTCCATCTTTTTTCCCTGGCAGAAAATCACTTCTCCAAAGCCCCGGCGCGTACTCCGGTGAAAATCAATTTTGGCGCAGCCAATATCCGCATACTCCTGCGCCCCCATCATGATCTCCGCCTCTTCCACAGAAAGCTTCCCCGCCTTCACCTGCTCCAGAAGTTCCTTTATTTCCATATTAGTTCATTCCTTTCCGTCCTGTATATCTTTACTATTCTGTCCACTGCCATTATTGTAGCTTATTTCCCGGGAAACCACAACGGGATATCACTTCCCTATCGTTTAAACAGCCATAAAAACCCGCTACCGCCGTTCTTCATCCCTCCAGAAGTTCCCTGTACAATAAAATATAGAAGCTGTTACAAAATATTTTGTAACATCCCCTATATATAATCCCACCGTTATTGAATGTCTGATACCTGTGTTGGAATTGCCTGAAACCCATATAAACACTTGAAATCATCCGTTGCGGCCATCCATGGAAGTCCAGTCACAGCTGGATAAATAATGCACGTCAATTTCTTTAAGCAAGGCGAGAAGCTTTTCCACAGAAAGATCCCTCCCTCTTTCAAACCATGTCATAAACAGCCGTTCGACGGCTGCAATCGTATATTCTACGCGGTAACTATCCATTTGGGAATGGGCGTATTTGGCAAACTGTTCCCGTATGACAGATACCAGTTTTTCCTGGAAATTGTCATCAGCCTGAAGCATAATGGCAAACCGATCGGAATTTATAATGAAAAAATCTTTTACCTCCTGTGGGATTCCACCGCCAAAAGTATCTGCATCCAACACTTTCACAACGTTTTCCCACAGGGATTCCAAAAGATCGTTGTCAATATCATGAAGCAGGTCAATAATATCCCTATAATGAAGATAAAAGGTACTTCTGTTATATCCGGCAGTCTGGCACAGCATCCGCACAGTGATATCCTTAAGCGGAATGGTCTGATACAGCCGCAGCATAGCATCCTTAAAATCCCTGCGCGTTACGGAAGCCCCAGTCTCTTTCATCTATGCTTCCCCCTGTCTGTCAATCAGTCTTATCGTATAAGGAGGGGCTTCCAAACTCAGCGGAACCCCCTGCTCCTGTGATGTCTGATTATCATTTCCCCAAATAGACACTTCGGAGAAATATGTTTATTCTCATTTGTTTCCCGATTTTTTATAATAATATCATAAAAAATACAGAAAGTACACGAATTTTTTGAGAATAATGAATAAAACGGGGGAACAATGAAGAAAAAAGAAAACTTGACTTTAAAAGAACTGATTCCCATGGCTGTCGGCAGTGTCATGGGAGCGGGAGCATTTACCCATATCGGGATTGCCATTGGATATACAGGATATTCCGCATGGCTGGCTTATCTGACTGCCGTAATTATGGGGATTTTATTCTGCTTTCCCATCATTATTATCACAAGCGCGCTGAGGCTCGAAGGAGGGGTCTATACCCTGGTTGCAGATATGCTTGGAAAAAAAGCAGCGGGGATTTACATATCAGGATTTCTCTTTTACTTTCCCGGCATTGCCATCGTCGCTTTATCACTGGGGAATTACGTCCATTCCCTGTGGCCGGCCATTCCTGCCCGGATCCTGGCAGCTGCCGTACTTACTGTTTTCTATCTGTTAAATCTGGCGGGAATCAAAAAAATAGCCAAGGCACAGAAAATCATGATGGCTGTCACCTTATGCGCCCTGTTCGGTTTTGTAATATTTGGCCTTGGAAAAGTCTCTCCTGAAACATTTTCCGTGACAAATGAAAATTTCTTCCAGGGAGGCATAAAAGGTTTTGCGCAGGCAGTCTTTATCCTGTTTTACTCTGTTACCGGATATTATTTTATTATGTTCCAGGGCGGCCGCGCAAAAGACGCCACAAAAAGTATTCCCATCTCCATGCTAGCCGCCGCAGGAACCATACTGCTCCTATATCCCGGGATTGGCATTATAGCAGTGGGAGTGCTCCCTCTGGAGCAAGTGGCGGGGCAGCCCCTCACCTGGGTGGCAGAGCAGATATTTCCCTATGGATTATTTATCCTCTTTATGTTATGCGGGCCTTTGATGGCTCTGATGTCCAACATCAATTCCTTATTTTTAGCTTACACAGAACCCATTCAGCAGGCTGCTGAAGACGGATGGTTTGGAAAGGTGTTTGTAAAAAGAAACAAGCAGGGAACCCCCATTGGGGCTTCCACTGCACTGTGGCTGGTGGGCGCCCTTCCGATTCTTTTGGGATTGGATATTGCGACAATCACCAGCAGCTATATGTTACTGGACTACCTTCTGATCTATTTTATGATGTTTTCTCTGCTGCGTGTTCCGAAACTTATGCCGGAGCAGTGGGCGAAACGCCGTATCCGTATTCCAACGAAGCTGTACTTTTGTGTAGTAGGTATTTCAATTACCATACAGACCGTCACGGTCATTGCAGCAGCCGCTTCCGTTACGCCATTTATTTTGGCTGTCAGCCTTGTTATCATGGCTTCCCTTCTGGCATACGCCCTGATACGCAACAAGTCTGGAAAAGTAAAGATAAAGGAAAAAGAACCGGAAGCATAAAGAGGGACTGTTATAAGCCATAAGGAGGTTAGCTTATGAACGAACATATAAGAGAATGGTTTGCCGCCAATGGAGAAAACGCCTGGAAAACAGCCCGGGCCCTTTGGGCCCATCCCGAAGTCGCTTACGAAGAGTCCGGTTCCTGCCGGATCATGGCCGATTATATGGAAGAGAACGGATTCCAGGTAGAAACTTTCAAAATCCGAAGTACCGACGGAAAGCCCAATGGATTAAAAGCCGTTTTCGGACACGGAAAACCTGTGATCGGGATTTTAGGGGAACTGGACGCCCTTCCGGGGCTGGCCCAATCGGAAAATTGCTGTGAAGAGCGCAGAGAGGGGCCTGGCCACGGCTGCGGCCACAATCTGATGGCCGCCGGCTGCGCTGCCGCAGCTATTTCTGCCAAATATGTGATGGAACAGGAAAAACTTTCAGGAACCATCGTATATTATGGATGTCCTGCAGAAGAAACCATCTCAGGAAAGGTACTTATGGCCTCCATGGGGGCTTTTGACAATCTGGATATCTGCCTCACCTGGCATCCCGGCGGCGGCCCCGGATTCCTGATCGAATTTGCCGGAACCGCGCTTACAAATATTATATACGAATTTCACGGTAAAACCGCACACGCGGCAGATAATGCCCATATGGGCCGAAGCGCGCTGGACGCGGCGGAGCTTATGAACGTCGGGTGCAATTACCTGAGGGAGCATGTGACGAAAGATGTCACGTTCCATTATTCTTATTTATCTGCGGGGACGGCTCCCAATATTGTACCGGAATATGCAGCGGTCAATTATTTCGTCCGTGCAAACAGCAGGAAAACATGTGATGATGTGGTCGCCCGAGTGACAAAAATTGCAGAAGGCGCCGCAATGATGACAGAAACATCCATGAAAATCTCTTCCCAGATCGGCTGTTATGAATATCTGGTCAATCACCGGCTGAACCGTGCGGCATATGAAGCGTGGAAAAAAATCCCTACCATCGAATACAGCGATGAAGATAGGGCCTATGTTTCTGCATTATATCTCAATATCCATGGCAGAGAGGCTGAAAACGTGGACGCCCTTTTGCAGACAGGGCTTGTGCCTCCCAAAGGAGTGACAGACACCACTGATTGCGGCTCCACCGACGTGGCAGATGTCACACAAATCTGCCCTACCATCAACACCTTTGGTTTCGGGATCGCCGGACGTATTCCCGGGCATCACTGGGGCGTAACTGCCTGTGCCGGAAGTGACATTGGCAAAAAGGGAATGATGTTTGCTGCAAAAGGACTGGCACAGCTTTGTTTCGACGCCCTGACAGATCCTTCTGTGGTCGAAGAAAGCCAGAATGAATTTAAAGAAAGCAGAAAAGGGATGACGCCTTATAAAAGCAGGGTATAAAGCCATCGGGAAGGAGGAAAGTAAAATTCGGGCGCAGGAAACCTTATTTCTGGAGGCGTTGGCAAATGGTACAAAGGTTTCTTATACAAGCTCCTAGACAAAATAAGGCTTCCTGTACCCGAATTAAATAAAAGAAAAAGGTAAGTAACACATAAGAAAGGACAGGTGAAGTAGTATGGATTATTTAGCAATAGCAAACAGCCCGATTATGTGGATTGCATGTGCAATCCCGGTGGCTCTTGTGGTACTACAGTCAATCGTTTTTATGAAAAAGGCCTGGAAAACAGGACTTGAGATCGGCATGTCCCGCGACGATATGAAAGCGGCGTTAAAAACAGGGCTGATCACATCTGTCGGCCCTTCCATGGTAATCCTGGTAGGCATGGTGGCGCTGATCGCCGTAGTCGGCGGAGCCGTTTCCTGGATGCGTCTCTCCTTTGTGGGTTCTGTCATGTTTGAATCCATGGCAGCCAGTTACGGTACTCAGTCCATGGGAATCGCCCTGGGAGATTCAGCCGCCATGAATGTAGACGCCCTGGCATGTGCCATTTGGGCCATGGTAGCCGGCGCCAGCGGATGGGTCATCGTCAGCGCCATCCTTCCCAAATTTGCCAATAAGCTTGAGAAGAACGTATCCAAGGGAAATGACACCATCATTAAACTAATTTCCGGAGTTGCCATTTTCGGCGCTTTCGGCGGCTTTATGCCCTCTTATATCATCGGATTTGACAAACGGACCCTGGCAGTAGCATTGGGCGCGGTCATCATGTTTATCTGCATGTACCTCAATGAGAAAAAAGGCATAAAATTCCTGCGCGAATGGGGACTGGCCATCGCATTGTTCGGCGGCATGATCATCACAGCATTGATATAGAGGAGGCAACATATGGAACAAAACACAGAAAAAAACTTAGCTGTTTATGAAAAAAATTTTATCCCCTATATTATGAGATGGGGGATGTGGACAAACTTGTTGGGCGCCCTTTTAGGGTTCCTTCCCCTGGTGGCCCTCATGGTTTTCTACGGCGCCGCCCCGGAATGGGCCGCCATGCTGGCCGGTTTCCTGACAGTGGCATCCAGTGAAGGCGTCATGTGGTTTATGGAGCCTGTATCTTTCTTCCCAGTGCTTGGAATCCCTGCTTTTTATATGAGTTTCCTTTCCGGCAATGTTTCCAATCTGAGGATTCCCGCCGCCACTTCTGCACAGAAAGCAGTATCAGCAGAACCAGGCACCCCGGAAGCCGACATTGCCGCCACCCTGGGAATTGGTGTGTCTGTTATTTTCAATATCGTTGTTTTACTGATTGGGGCCGTTTTTGGAACTACGCTTATCAGCGGGCTTCCGGCCTCTGTCAGCCAGAGCCTGGACTATCTGCTGCCCGCGCTTTTCGGCGCCCTTTGGATTATGCTGGCCAAGAGCCGCCTGCTCATGGGTGTCATCGGCCTTGGACTTGGCATCTGCCTCAATCTCCTTTGCAACAATGGAATCCTTCCCTTCTACCTGGTAACGATCCTGTCCGTATTCGGCACAATCGCCATCGCCATCGTCCTGAAAAAAGCTGGCGTAAAGGTTTTGGGAAAAGAATAAGTCTTATGCAGTCCTAATATTTATAAATGTCCGCAGCCCCGTCCA
>CAOKOS010000002.1 GCA_948470255.1 uncultured Lachnotalea sp. | reverse complement strand
GTCTGTAGTAGAAACTGTCCAAACTGGGCTAATTGTTGGTGCAACTACTACTGGTACTACGGTAGGGATCGGTGTTGCTATTATGACTGATGACTTTTTAGGTTTAGCTTTAGTCTTTCTAAACATAGGCACAGTAACAGGCTTGCGTACAGATGTAGTTTGGGGCTGAGCTTTATACAACGCCAATAATGAAGAATCCGGAACAACCGTCTTTCCTGTCGAAGATTTAGGCGTCGAAAATGATTTTGCTTTTTTTGCAGCACTTAGATTAACGGCATGATCAATAATTGGATCATTAATATCAAATATAAGATTATTATTGATCGAATAATCCAACCAATCCTGCCAGTCAATTTTGAGCTTTGTGAAGTCTGTATTGCTTAACGCATTATACGAATACATTTCGATGTTATGATACAACCCACGCTCAGTCAAATTGCCCGATCCAATAATAGACAGTCCACCTGCCGTTGTTTCAAACCAAGTAATCTTAGGATGAAATAAATACTTTTTTGAATCATGAACATAACCGTATACAGTTAAATTATGGTAAAGTTTGCAATATGCTCTTAACCTTGTAACCGCCTTCGGATCAGTAATTGAATCAGTACCGACAACCAACTCATACTTATGAGTTTTAATGTAATCGCTAAAGTCTGGATCACCCAAAAACAAATCAATTCCATTCTCTTCTGCAAATGCAAAAGCTCCAGCTCCGTCTTGCCCCTTATTACATGCGTCAATCAGCGCTTCTCCCAGCCTCATACTTGCTGCATAGGTGGGATCTTGAATCATCAATTCCATGTCCGTACCTCTATAATTATACTTTAATTGTTACTTATGGTCAACAATTATATTCCCTTAAAGAAATCTTCAAAAGAAACATTCAGAGCATTTACTATCTTCTCCAAACTTTTAAGCGAAATATTTCTTTTCCCCAATTCAACTCCTGCTAAATACGTTCTATCTAGCTCAGCTTTTAAAGCAAGCTTTTCTTGACTCAGTTTCTGCTCATTGCGAAGTTGTTTAATTCGCCGTCCTACTTTTTCAGTAATCATAGCAAATACCTCCGTATATCATTATCCATTACGTTACTTATAAGTCAACTGGTTATAAGTAACACTTGCTATTTTAAGTTGGCTTTTTTCATTGCTTCTCTTGACTGCTCTATCTTTGCCCCGAATAGCCTTTTCGGCTTACGGTATTTAACACGTGATTTTAGCATTGTAAAGGTCTTGTCGATATCTGTTTCGCCTATGCACTGAAAAACCTCTAGGAACGCGGTAACTAATGCATCAAATTTTCTCATAGCAGCTTTCTCACAGGTGTAAACTGTCGCATCCGGATACTCTGCATTAAGATTGATTACAGTTTCCTGCCCATATTGTGTTAGCCTAATGTAATTTCTGTTCGTCGGACTAGAGATTATCCTCCGCCTTCCTTCAGATGTGCGCCGTCAAGATCCCCAAAAAAGGACGTCCATTATAAAAGATGTAACGCCCTTTGGCTAATACGCTATTCAAATTTATATACAAAGCAGTTTGCCTCTGTTACGCCGCTTTCTGTTGGCGTCTCAATGTTACATTCCCATCCTGGAATGGATGAATACGTTCAAACGCGTAATGGAAACAAATGATATCGTTAATCGTGACAGCAGTTTTGACTTCATATCCGGAAAGCAGAACTTTCATATTTGTGCCTATAGAATACCTCTCTGACACTCTGTGAGGCTCATGCAGACAGTTTTCTACTTAATCACATAATTATTTCTACTAAAATATAATTTAGGCACCAAAATAAGCCTGCTACAAATTACTTTTCAATAATTAGTAACAGACTTATGCGAAAGTCCAAATATGAAATTGCAATGTATAGAGCCTCTCCTTTCCCATATGATTTTCATGCAAACAGCCGGATGATTACCTTTTCATTCTCATATTCCAAAAGCCCTTGTAAACTAAGAATTAAAAAAAGCGGATAACGGGAATCGAACCCGCCTATCCAGCTTGGGAAGCTGGTGTTCTACCAATGAACTATATCCGCGTATATGAACGCTGCAATTTATCATGCGGATGGTGGGACTTGAACCCACACGAGGTCGCCCTCGTCAGATTTTGAGTCTGATGCGTCTGCCATTCCGCCACATCCGCCAGTTACTTTTTATTGCAACGTTTTCTGAACCGAAAATAATTGTACCATATCCTTATTCAATATGCAAGCATTTTTACCCGAAAAAAACAACAATTAACAATACCGGCGCCCAGGCTATTACATATCGCATTTTCACCATACAACAAAATGGCATTTCCCATATAGATTCCGCCCGCTCCGGTATACGCCGAAGCGGGCGGCTCATCCTGTCCAGGTCAGTCAGACAAGGAATCTTTTAATTTGTACCTTTCTTCGCCGCCTGCGCGCGGAAAGTCTGAAGCCCTTCCACCACCAGAATCACAGCCAGGGCGGCCATGGCAGCAGCAAAAATCAACTGGAACCAGTCACCCCAGGCAGCGACAGCCCCTTCTACCATGCCGGCGATCATCTTCACTTTATTGATGATCGTAATAACCAGGCTGGTCAGAGTCGCAGCTAGCATAAATACCATGGGAATATAGAACATCTTGTTGTTCTTGCCCACATTTCCAAGCCATGCCGCCACAGCCATAAGGGCAATACCTGCAAGAAGCTGGTTGGCAGCTCCAAACAGGCCCCAAATCTGGCTCAGGCTCAGGCCGCCTAAAATACAGCCGATGAGAACCATGAGGCCGGTGCCCACAAGGGGATGGGCCAGCACTTTACGGATACCCGGAGCATCTTTATATGTACTCTCACCATCTTTCAGGAACAGCTCAGAGAACATAAAACGGCTCAGACGTGTACCTGTATCCAGAGAAGTCAGGGCAAATACGGAAACCGCCAATGTAAGCAAAGCATAAATGGTACTGTAAACGCCAGAAGTCTCCACACCGAACATCAGGGCTATACCACCTGCAAATGCTGCAGAAGGGGAACCAAAACCACCTTCCAGATATTTGTCAAACACCATACCTACTGCAATCAGAGCCACGATACCCAGTGCAGACTCTATCAGCATGGAGCCATAACCAATGGCCTTGGCATTCTTTTCATTGTCCAGCTGTTTGGAGGATGTACCTGTGGAAATCAGGCTGTGGAAACCGGAACATGCACCACAGGCCACTGTGATAAACAGAGCCGGGAATAAAGTACCGATCTTTGTATTCCAGCCAGTAAACGCAGGAATGGTAAAGTTAGTGCTTCCTGTAAATGCGGAAATCAGAATTCCTATAATCGCAAGGGCCATCATCGCATACAGCAGGAAACTGGACAGATAATCACGAGGCTGCAGCATAATCCACACAGGAATCAAAGAAGCCACTGTAATGTAGACACCGATAAATACAATCCAGCCGATACGGCCCATGGCAAGGCCCACATTTAATCCAAGAGCCACAATCGCCACGATACCAACGAGGCCAAGAATCGTTGCAGGACCTGTCTTCATGCCAAAACGGTTGGTCAGGATACCATAAATAATAGCAAGTACAATAAACAGTACGGAAATCATGGCTGTCGTCTGGTTCCCGGTGGGGTTTGTTGTAAATCCCAACGTCACATCTGCATCCGCCGCAGTAAAGAATGTACCTGCCACAACGTTTACAAAAGAAGCGATAACCAAAATCAGAACCAGCAGGGCAAAAATGATAAATAATTTCTGGGCCCTGCGTCCCATGGAATCCTTGATAATCTCACCTACAGATTTTCCTTCATGGCGAATGGAAGCAAACAGGGAACCAAAATCCTGAAGACCTCCAAAAAAGATACCGCCGATAATACACCAGAGGAATACGGGAACCCATCCAAATACGGACGCCTGAATCGGTCCGTTGATCGGGCCTGCACCTGCGATTGAAGAAAAATGGTGTCCCATCAAAACTGCAGGCGGAGCTGCAACGTAATCCACACCATCTTCCATCTCAAGTGCGGGGGTTTTTCTTTTCGGGTCAATACCCCATTGTTTTGCCAGCCAGGAACCATAGAAAACATAGCCGACGGCCAGCAGAACAATCGCAACAAGAATAATAAGTAATGCTGTCATTTTTCATTCTCCTTCTTTTTTTAAATTATATTGCTAACGAGTTTCTTCAGGCCCTGGCCCTGGCGGTTGCAGGCCATGCGCCCGGAAGAAAGCTCCACGGCAATCAAACGGTATTGGCTCCATCCCTGAAATCCCAGACGGTAGCTTTTATAATGTTTCAGCTTCGGCACAAGCGAAAATACTTCCTCATCCATATGCTCTGCCAAAACCACCAGCACAATATCTGTATTCCGGTGGTTTGCATGAGGCGCCACAAGGGACAGCCCCTTCGTCCATGCCGCCTCATCAAAAGCAGTAAGCCCGGGCACATCCAAATGGTTTGCCGTGGCAAAATAAACATGCTCCTTAGAATCTGCTTCCGAGAGCCTTGCACTCCTCACCAGAAAATACTGCTCATCATGAAGGCTGAATTCTGCTTCCGCTGCAAAGGGTTCTGTCACATTTTCTCTATGTACATCATAATAAACCTCAAAAGAACGAAGCAGCTTATCAAGCTTTTCTGTCATATCCACGTGTTTTCCTCCTCTTACATGGGACACACCAGGCAGGGAAACTTTTTCTGTCAGCTTCTTTCCCCTGCAGGATGCGCTGTAAATTCAGCCTCAGGAAGCCGTGTTTTCAGTTCCTCAATCAGTCCTTTGGCCGCCCTGGTTCCCGGGAGCTGGATCTGGGCAAGCTCTTCTGTGGCCGAACAAATCACAAGACTCTCCACATGCAGCTCCCCTTTTCCGCAGCAAAGCTTGGCGGGAACCAGCAGTACCCTTCGGAATGTGCGCCGGATATCAGAATATGCCACATAATAAATTTTTCTGGATTTGCGGAAATATAAATGCTCCGCCCCCAGCCTGACCACGCCGATTTCCTTTGCGCTCTTGTAATCTGCCGCCAGTTTGTCAATTTCCTGCTCTTTTCCGGTCAGTGGATAATACTTCACTGCTTTACCTCCTTAAATTTCCTATGAAGTACCATATTATTCTAGCAATATATTTATAATTTTTCAATATTTTTTTCATTTGAATTTACACTTTTTTTAGAAATCGGCGATTTACCTTAAGAATCCCTTAATATTCAGTGATCCGTATGGAGTGACAGCTCTCCCCTCTTCAGTTCCAGGGCAACATCGGCTTCGCCAACAGCCTTCTGGGAATGGGTAACAACAATGACGCATTTATTTTCTTCGTGGGAAAACTTCTTGAATATGTCCATAACCGCCCGTTCATTCTCTGCATCTAAATTTCCAGTGGGTTCATCGGCAATCAAAACCGGAGAGCCATTTGCAGCTGCTCTTGCAATGGCAACGCGCTGTTGCTCCCCACCAGACAGCTTCAAAATTTTCCGGTCAGCTTTTTCCTGATCAATACCTACTTGTTCAAGCAGTGCGTAAGCAACTTTATTCGCCTGTTTCCCTTGCTTCCCGGCAATATTCATGGACAGCATTATATTTTCTGCTGCTGTTACATTTTGCAGCAGATTATAACCTTGAAAAACCACTCCCACTTTTTTAGAACGGTATTCATCGCGATCCGTCAGCGCTATATCCCTGTTCTCATAATATATTTTTCCAGATGAGCACAAATCAAGCCCTGCCATCAAAGATAGAAGCGTCGTTTTCCCCTCGCCGGAAGCTCCCGTAATACAGTATAATTTTCCCTTCTCAAAAGTATACGAAATGTTATGAAGCACCGTCCTTTTTGTACCGTCATAACCATAAGAGATATCTTTTAGTGTTAAAATACTCACTGTTTTCACCTAATTCCTTTCCACAAGAATCCACATTGGTTCGTGACGCATGACCGCAAGCAAAGAACAAACTCCCGCCAATACGCTAAAGGCCAATGATATAACGGCGCTAAACAGGATTGCCGCAGGCGGCAGCGTTTTATTTACCTCATTCAAATTTCCAAGTAAAGCAGCAGCCATTGGTTTTGTAAGTACAAATCCTAAAAACACACTGAATGTAAAGCTGATGAACATAAGTATCAGTGTTTCATAGACCATCCCTTTCACAACGTCTGTTTTTTTCATACCCATTGCCCTAAGCACACCAATTTCATATTTCCTCTCTCTGATATTGAAGAAAGAAATCAGAAGAAGAATGGCAGCGCCGGCCACGCTCGCTGACAAGGTAAAAACCTTTGCAATGCGGGAAATATTTTCCAGTGGTTTTGTGTTGGATTCGTAATCCTCTGTCGAGTAAGCCAGTGTGTAGTATTCATTCAGCCCCTTATGGTGAATCTCTTTTAGAAACAGCGGGACAGAATCCGGCGTATTTAATATAAAAGTAGCGTCATTTATGGATATATCATGAAACCCGCTGTCCATTATGGTGTCAAATGTGGTGATCACATCGGCATAAACCATGCCCAGTTCTGCAGCGCTTGCCTCCGAAAAATAGTCCGCATAAATTCCTGTTACTTTTAATGTGATTTCTTCTGTATCTGCCTTATTGGGGCCGGAAACAGATATGGTATCACCGGTTTCCAGGTTATTCTGTTCTGCAAATACAGTGCTGACAATACACTCGCCTTGTTCTGCGGGAAATTCTCCCTGTTCAAGTTTTCGCTTTCCCTCGGTAAAATCTGTCAGAAGTGATATGTCGGTGAATCCCCACAGTGTACCAATACAGTTTCTTTTTGTATCCATGACTTTCTGTAATTCTTCCGTACTCCCGAAAATTTCTTTCAGCCCGGCTTCATCTTCATGGAAAAACTTTTTCAGTTCATCCAACGTCATACCGCCAATATCAATAATTTCGGCTCCAGGCCTTAAATTGTTGGGAACCGGAATCAGCGTATCAGATGCAAAAGCAACAGATGCATCATAAAGCGTCCGTTTCACGTACTGGGAGTCGGCATATTTCAAGTAATCAGCCAATCCCGGCGCAGACAGCTCATAGTTTTGCTCAACCGATATACTGCCATCCGCATTTACCTTTTCAGCAGGCGGTATCTCATGATTGAATTTTTCCCAATCGACTGTGATGTTTGCCTGTACGCCGAAATTGTTTTTATAACGTGTAATGGCAAGGTCAGATATGGTTTTAATAGAGAACGAGAGTGTCACTGATGTGAGCGTAATCAAGGCAATCAACAATACCATAAAATTCCTGCCTTTATTACGCCTGAGATTTTTCCATGCATTTTTTAGAATATACATATTTTATACCTCCTTTGCTTCCATAAGAATACAGAAGCAAAATGGAGTTCATATGGAGATACAAAACATATTCAAAAACTCGATTCTTCTTTAAAATCTATTATAAAACACATTCCATTTTCATAAGGCGCAAAAGTGAAAGAAAGCCGGCAGGCGCTTAAAATCCGCTCCGTGAGATATAACCCCAGACCTGTGCTTCCTCCATTTCCATTTATCTTTTCAGCAGGACGATAGAAAGGCTCCCCGATATGTGCAAGCACATCGTTAGACAATGGTTGACATTCATTCTCTACAACCATTGTCCGGTTTTTCATATAGATTCGGATGGCCTTTCCCGTATCTGTATATTTGACGGCGTTGGAGAGCACATTGGACAGCGCTTTCTTAACAAGTTCTGCGGAAACCTCGGCCGTGAAATTATTTTCCAGAGAAAGTATCATTTCAATATTACGGCTCTTTGCGATAATAAAATACGGGGAAGCCGTTTCCTCCAGCAGGTTTCCGATGTCTGTCTGTTCTTTATTATTTGCCGCAGTATTCATATCAAGCTTTGATGTTTCCAGAATACGACAAATCAACTCTGTCAGATTGCCCAGTCTTTTCTGACATTCCGCTAAATAAGTATCCCTGTCTTTGTACACGCCTACATTATAGAGCATACCCTCCACCATACCTCGGACGGCTGTGACAGGTGTTTTTAACTCATGGGAAGCAAGCAGCAGAAAATCCACTTTTCCCTGTTCAGATTCACTGGCCGTCTGAAGCTGCTGCTCCAGATCCGAAATGGTGGAAAGCAGATTTTGATACATCCCATTAATATTTTGGGATAACATACCGATTTCATCACCTCTGTTTACGGGACATGAAACATCCCGCGAAAGTGACTGCATTTTGATCGTGGCATCAGTAATGTCCTGTATCGGTTTTACAATGGATTTTGCATAAAAATATGCAACTGCAGCAGAAAGCAGAATACACACCATAAGTACCACAGGAAGAATTAGCAGCAATACCGATACTGCATCTCCGATTGGCTGTAACGATACACTGAGTGTCAAATATATCGTTTTACTGTCAACTGTTTTGAAACTTGCCTCCCCCTGGGCAAAATCAACATGAAAACTAATCTCTCCCTCCCCCGCTTCTAAATCCCCTTCTATCATCTCAAAACTGATTCCAATTCCGGCAGAGCAAATAATCTCCCCGCTTTCATATTTGGCCGTATATCCGTAACCTTTTGAGGCAGCATACGCAGCCACGGCGGCAGCTATATCCTTTGAGGCCATCATCCCCAGTTCCCCCGCCAGCTGTGTAGCGTCCGAATCTATCTCTCGTTGTTTATACCACTGATAAAATGTGGGTAAAAAACTATAAATCAGTAAAAAAGCAATCAATATTACGCCAACCATCAAACTAAGACAGTGTAAAAAAGTTTTAGGGAATAATTTCATAATCCTTTTACCTCGAACCGGTAGCCGATGCCTTTGACCGTATGGATGGATTTGCAGTCTAATTTCTTACGCAGATTTTTAATATGAGTATCTACAATGCGGTCGGCAATCTCGCTGTCAAATCCCCATACCCCGTCTAATATCTGCATACGCGAAAGCACATTGCCTTGGTTTTCAATCAGAATCTTCAAAATTTCTATTTCTTTTGTTGTCAGCGAAACAGGCCGGCCGCTTTTAGTAACTGTATAGGCGGAAAAATCAACTGCTATATCCTCAAAATATACTGTTGTCTTATTAATCGGGCGGCTTCTGCGCAAAAGCGCAGATACTCGTTTCACAAGGACTATGGGCGAAAAGGGCTTTGTTACATATTCATCTGCCTGTAAATCAAAGCTTTTTATCTGCGTATATTCATCTCCTAAAGCCGTCAGCATAATGACGGGCGTATCTGACAGCGCGCGGATTTCCTTTAAAATTTCTATACCATTTTTCTTCAGCAGCATAATATCCAGAATAACCAAATCAAAGGGTTCTTCATAAAACCTCATGATTGCTTCCTCTCCGTCATAAGCGCCGGTTATGGCATATCCTGCCTCTTTTAAAAATTCACCGATGACCTGATGTGTGTTTTTATCATCTTCCACAACTAAAATCCGCTGCATAAGCCACCTCCCAATAAATATTAAACAGCATACCACAGGTATATGGAGTTTATGTGGAGAACACGGTTTCTTTTTATGATTTACCCGTGCGCAAAACATGCGGATTTTACCCCTGCAATCATTCTCCTTCATCACAAAGCAAAAGGGAAACAATTTCCTTACGAAATGTTTCCCCTTCCGGATGCCTTTTAAGCCCAATCGCTTCTTATGTCCGTTTTTTAATTTTTCCTGTTTTTCCATACAACTGCCAAAATATCTTTTAAAACTAAAAAGGCATCCAGTTCATTGTACCCGTATTCTTTTTTCAGCTGTTCCAGCAGCCTGTCCAATCCCCTTTCATACTTATTTATTTCAACTTCATTTTGATAAGTGGCAAGAATTGGATACTTTTTGCTCCATGCTTTTGTCCAGTCTATTTTACTGGAAACATCGTCCCTCGTCTTTTCGATTATCTCCTGAATTTCTGTTACATTGAGATCAAAATCAATCAAATCATCCAGCGACAAATGATATAATTGGGACAATTTTTTTGCCTGGCGTATATCTGGAAGTGTCTCATCTGTTTCCCATTTTGAAATGGTCTGCCTGCTCACCCCCAACTTTTCCGCAACCTCTTCCTGGGAATAACCGCTTTTTTTCCTTGCTTGAAATAGACTCTTTCCTAAACTCATTGTAATTCCACCTCCATAATTAATTTGTGAAGTCATTATACAAATATATTTTCTGAAAATCCACCATCTAATCTTTGCACTTTTGCACTTTTTCTTAACTTCACAAATCGCCATGGAGTCCCTGGGTTATGTCGCCCTTTCAAAGATTGTGCAGCAGCATGGCCGTCGGAAAGCAAAGGATTCAGCCCACAGCGCCAATCAGCTCCCTGATATCCTGAATTTTGTACTTTTCCATATAATCCCCAATCCCTTCCACAATTTCCCCCGTGGTATTGGGATTCCTGAAATTTGCCGTCCCCACTGATACAGCCGTTGCCCCTGCCAGGATAAACTCCAGGGCATCCTCCGCCGTCAGGATCCCCCCCATACCAATGACAGGAATTTTCACTGCCTGCGCCGCCTGGTAAACCATGCGCACAGCCACTGGTTTGATGGCAGGGCCGGAAAGCCCGCCTGTTTTGTTGGCCAGTGCAAATGCCCGCCTGTGGATATCAATTTTCATCCCCGTCAATGTATTAATCAAAGAAACCGCATCCGCCCCTCCGGCCTCTACAGCCCGCGCCATTTCACTGATATCTGTCACATTGGGGCTTAATTTCATAATAATAGGCTGCTTTGCTTTTTCCTTCACCGCCCTGGTGATGGCTTCCGCAGCTTTCGCACTCTGGCCAAAAGCAATGCCGCCTTCCTTCACATTGGGGCAGGAAATATTGATCTCCAGCATGTCCACAGGCTCCTCTGCAAGGCGTTCTGCCACTTCCACGTAATCTTCCGTGGTTTTTCCGCACACATTGACCACCACCCGTGTATCAAACTGCTTCAGGAAAGGGATATCCCTCTTTACAAACACATCAATACCAGGGTTTTGCAGCCCGATGGCATTTAACATGCCGCCATAGGTTTCCGCTATCCTGGGTGTCGGATTCCCCGGCCAGGGCACATTGGCCACACCTTTCGTCACCACAGCCCCCAGGCGGTTTAAATCCACAAATTCACTGTACTCTTCTCCTGACCCGAATGTCCCCGACGCTGTCATCACTGGATTTTTTAAGGTCACTCCGGCAATCTCCACAGATAAATTCATCAAAATTCCACCTCCTCTGCAGAAAATACCGGGCCGTCTTTGCAAATCCGTTTATTATGGACATGGCTGTGCCCGTCCACCTCTTTCGACCCACAGACACAGGCCAGGCAGGCGCCTATCCCGCAGGCCATCCGTTCCTCCATGGAAATCCATGCCAAAATCCCATGTGCCGCGGCATAATCTTTCACAGCCCGCAGCATAGGCAGCGGGCCGCAAGCAAAAATCACATCTGCCAGAAGGCCATTCTCCCTGATGGCATCCAGCACTGTACCCTTTGTACCGAAACTGCCGTCCTCTGTAGCCACAAAAAGGGGCCCCCGCTCTTCCAGTTCTTTTTTTAAAAACATCTGGTTATCCCGGTATCCCATGACAAACTGTTTTTCCCCCGGAATCTGCCTGGCCACTTCCACCATGGGCGGGATACCGATGCCGCCGCCGATGAGAAGCGCCCGTTTTTCTTTGGCCTCTTTCAGCGGAAACCCGTTCCCGAAAGGCCCCATGATTTCCACCGTATTTCCCGATTCCAAACAAGAAAACTCTTCCGTCCCCTTTCCGGCCACCCGGTAGACAAGGCGGATTCTGTCATTCCTGATCTCACAAAGGCTGATGGGACGTGGTAAAAGCCTTGAGCCGTCCCTGCTGTATAAAGACACAAACTGCCCAGGGGCTGCTTCTTTTCCCATCCCCGTCTCCAGCCACATACTGTAAATTCCCGGCGCCAGACATTCCTGGGACAATACTGCCGCTTCCTCTTTTCTTTTCATAAAACCTCCCGTTTTCTTTTGCCATATCCAAACAAAATCCTCAGAGATAATCTTCCCCGCCCTCTGGCACAGCCAGATTTTGCTTTTCTCTTACCTTCCTTTCAGCGCCCCGTCAATATCCTGTATCATATCAATGGCCGCCTGCCTGGAGGCTTCCCCAAAATGTTCCGGGCCGAATTTCCCATAAGCCTCTTTTTTATAAGCGGCAATAATCCCTCTGGAAGAGTTGACAATGGCTCCCAAACCGTCTTCATTGAAATAATGGACCAGATCTTCCGCCTTTCCGCCCTGGGCGCCGTAACCCGGCACCAAAATCAGCGCTTTTGGCATAAGTTTCCTCAAAACCTTTCCCATTTCCGGGTAAGTAGCGCCCACGACGGCCCCCACATAGCTGTAAGTATCCCCCATGCAAGTCTCCCCCCAGGCCGCCACCTGTTCACCGACCCATTCATATAAGGGCCTTCCCGAAACCAGCCTGTCCTGGAACTCACCGCTGGAGGGATTGGAGGTCTTTACCAGAATAAAAATCCCTTTCTTTTCTTCCCTGCACACATCAATAAAGGGTTTCACCCCATCAGTCCCCAGATAAGGGTTCACTGTCGCAAAGTCTTCATTAAACCCGCTCAAAATCCGGCTTCCCACCTGTACTTTACCCAGATGTCCCACTGCGTAAGCAGCCGATGTGGAGCCAATGTCACCCCGCTTCACGTCCCCGATGACAATTAACCCCTTTTCATGGCAGTAATCCACGGTCTTCTGGTAAACTTTAATCCCCTCCACGCCAAACTGCTCATACATGGCAATCTGGGGCTTTACCGCCGGAACCAGGTCGTAAATGCAGTCCACGATCTCTTTATTGAACTGCCAGATGGCATCTGCCGCCCCTTCCATGGTTTCCCCATATTCTGCCAGGGATTTTTTCACCACATGCTCCGGCACATAAGAAAGCATAGGATCCAGGCCCACGACAACAGGCGCGCCCAGTTTTTTAATCTTCTCACACAACAGATTAATCATTTCAAAAGCCCCTCCTTCTCATCATATACAATCTCCCCGTCCACAATGGTCATAACCACCATTCCTTTTACCTTCTTCCCGTCGAATGGCGTATTCTTTCCTTTTGATACGAAATCTTCTTTTCGGATCACATATTCCCGTTCCGGATCCACCAATACCAGGTCGGCACATTTCCCCTCCGCCAGGCTTCCTTTATCCACCCCAAGTATTCTGGCGGGGGTATAACTCATCCGCTTTACAAGCTCCATGGGCGTCAGAACGCCTCCATGGACCAGCTCTGTCATGGCGAGAGACAGGGACGTCTCAAGGCCCACGATTCCACAAGCCGCTGCCTGGAAACCGCCTTCTTTATCTTTTTCACTGTGGGGCGCATGGTCAGTGGCAATCACATCAATGATTCCATTTTTCAATCCATCCACCAGGGCCTCCACATCTTCCCGCTCCCTGAGGGGCGGATTCATTTTGTAATTACCGTCATCCCCCGGAATATCTTCATCCGACAAAAGAAAATGATGGGGGCAGACTTCCGCTGTCACCAAAGCTTTAGCTTCTTTGGCCAGGCGTACCATTTCTACGCTGTCTTTCGTGGAACAATGGCATAGATGGAGCCTGGCGCCCGTCTCCTTCGCCAGCAGGATATCCCTGGCAATAATCACATCCTCCACTCCATTGGTGACGCCCGGAAGGCCAAGATTCCTTGAAAAATCCGATTCATTCACAATGGCAGTATCTTTGATCATGTTTCCATCTTCACAATGGGCCAGAACCACAATATCTTCTTTTGCAGCAATCTCCATGGCTTTCCGGTAAAGCTTTGCATCCATAACAGACTTTCCATCTTCACTGATGCAGCGCATCCCTTCCCGTTTCATGGCAGCGATATCTGTCAGCTCTTTCCCCTGCTGCCCTTTTGTCACCGCCCCCACAAAAGAAACATGGACAGGACATTCCGTTTTTGCCCGCTCCGACTGGCTGCGGATCATCTCCGGGTGATCTGTCGCCGGCTTTGTATTGGGCATAGCGCAGATGGTTGTCACCCCTCCCCTGGCTGCCGCCCTGCCTCCTGTGGCAAGGGTTTCTTTGTACTCCTGCCCCGGATCCCGCAGGTGTACATGGAGATCCACAAATCCTGGCATCACATAAAGTCCTCTGCCGTCAATCACCCGTACAGTTTCATCCTCCGTTTCCGAAAGATCTTTTTCCACCCGGCCGATCAGCCCATTTTCCACAAGTATATCATAGATCCCGTCTCTTCCCGTATCCGGGTCAATCACATGCCCATCCCGAATCAATAATTTCATGTCCTGCTCCTTTCTATTCTGATATTTTTAAACAGCTCTGCCGCCTTTCTGCTTCCTCAGCAAAACAAAACACACCACACTGACTCCCATTAATACTGGATAGAAGGTGTAGGGAATAATCTCAAGGGGAGAAAGCCCCGTCTGCCCGGCCGCCAAGAGAAGCTGGGCGCCATAAGGGATCAGCCCCTGGGTCACAGAGGCAAAAATATCCAGAAGGGAAGCTGCCCTTCTGGGGGAAATCCCATAATCACTGCTGATTTCCTTTGCAATGGGGCCTGCTATGACGATAGCCACCGTATTATTCGCCGTCGCCATATCCACCAGGACTGCCAGCACGGCAATTCCCAGCTCGCCGCCTTTCTTTCCCCGGATTCTCTTATGGATCATATTCAAAATACAGGCAATTCCACCGTTTTTTTTCACCAGGGCCACAATGGCCGCCACAATCATGGAGATCACCGTGATATCATACATGGAAGTAACGCCTTCCCCCATGACCTTAAACACATCCCCAAGTACAATGGTCCCTGTCCCCAGGCCCGCAAACACGGAAAGCAGCGTACCGCCAATCAGCACCATGAAAACATTGAGTCCTGCCAGCGCCCCCGCCAAAACCACCAGATAAGGAAGCACCTGCCACAAATTGTAAGTATTCTCCGGTGTCACCTGGAAGCTGGTATTCCGGCTGATAACCACATAAATAATCAAAGAAACCACCGCGGCCGGGAGCACCAGCAGAAAATTCTCCTTAAACTTGTCCCGCATTTCACAGCCCTGTGTACGGACAGCCGCAATGGTCGTGTCGGAAATCATGGAAAGATTATCCCCAAACATGGCGCCGCTGACCACCGCCCCGATACAGATTGCCATGGAAAAACCTGTCTTCTCACTGATTCCCACAGCAATGGGGGCAAGCGCTCCGATGGTTCCCATGCTGGTGCCCATGGACACAGACATAAAACACCCGATCAACATAAGGCCGGCCACCGCAATACCCGGAGGAAGGATGGACAGCCCAAGGGCTACCGTACTGTCAGCCCCTCCCGCCGCTGTAACTGTCCCGGAAAAAGCCCCTGCCGCCAGATAGATCAGGCACATGGTAATAATGTCTTCATTTCCAATGCCTTCTGCAGCTGTTTTCAGTTTTTCTCCGAAAGAACGTTTTTTATTCTGAAAAAAAGCCGCCATCAAGGCGATTAAAAACGCCACAATGGCCGGCATTGCGTAAAAGTCCCCGCTGATCAGTCCTACACCCAAAAATAAAACCAGAAAAATCCCAATGGGCAGAAGGGCACATAAGTTCCCCTTTTCTCTTGCTTTTTCCATACCGTCTCCTCCTTTTCTTTTTATCCACAATCCCTACGGCAAAAAAGAGCTGCCGCAGAACTAAAATGATCTTACGACAGCTCTTTTCATACATTCCCGTGTCTGCCCTCTGTCTGTGCCAGCACATCAGTATCGGAACACTAGTCATCCTCCTCATCTTCTTCGACAACTGCCGCCGATATGGAGGTCACTGCACTGACTACTGCAATCACTGCACTAATCACAACCACAAACAAAATCAGGCCAATTAAAAAATAGAAAATAAACGGATCCATCTCTCATCCCACCATTTGTATATTTCTGAAGGGCGCATTAACATCCGTCCTTATCAGTTGAAACTATCATAACACATTTTTTCCAAAAAGAAAACCTCTACTTATTAAAGAATCCTTTCTTTTTATGCTTTTCTTCTGCGGCAGGCGCAGCTTGGGTTTCTCCCATTGCCTCCCGGAATTTTTGGAGGGCTTCCTTCTGCTCCTTGTTCATCCGCTCCGGAACTTTCACCACCAGAGTCACATAATGATCCCCACGGACGTCTTTATTTCTCAGGTACGGTACACCTTTCCCTTTCAGACGAATCCGTGTATCTGTCTGTGTCCCGGGCGCCACGTCATAAGCCACTTCTCCGTCCACAGTCTTAATGCGGATTTCCCCGCCTAAAGCTGCGGTGGCAAAAGAAATAGGAACCGTAGAATAAATGCTGGTATCCTGCCGTTTGAAAACAGGATGATTGGACACCACCACTTCCACCAGAAGATCTCCCCGCTCGCCGCCGTTGGTCCCCAATTCTCCTTTTCCCCGGATACGCACACTCTGGCCGTCGTCTATACCGGCAGGAATAGACACCGAAATCCGTTTTCTGGAACTGGTATGCCCTGTTCCCCGGCAGGAAGGGCATTTCTCTTTAATGATCTTCCCTGTACCGCCACATTCCGGGCAAGTCTGTACATTCCGCACCATACCAAACATGGACTGCTGTGTATAAACCACCTGCCCTTTACCGTTACATTTGGAACATGTTACAGGCTTTGTTCCCGGCTTGGCCCCTGTACCGCCACATTCTTTGCACTCATCCCGGCTGGTCAGCTCGATTTCTTTCTCACAGCCAAAAAGCGCCTCCTCAAATGTAATGCGGATACTGGTACGAAGATTCGCCCCGCGCATGGATCCGTTGCTGGCCCTGCTCCTGCGGCCGCCCCCAAACAGATCCCCGAAAATGTCGCCAAAAATATCGCCCATGTCTGCACCGCTGAAGTCGAAGCCCCCGAAACCTCCTGCCCCGCCGCTTTCAAAAGCGGCATGGCCGAACTGGTCGTACTGCCTCCGTTTGTCCGGGTCGCTCAACACCGCGTATGCTTCTGAGGCTTCTTTAAACTTTGCCTCTGCTTCCGGATTCCCCTGGTTTGTATCCGGGTGATATTTTTTCGCAAGCGCCCGGTATGCCTTTTTTAATGCCGCATCATCCGCATCTTTTGGCACACCCAGTACCTCGTAATAATCTCTTTTACTCTCAGCCACTTTTCCTCACCTCTCTATGCCACTCCCACGCATCAAAAGATTCAAGGCAGACCCCTCCCGGGGCCGCCCTGAATCCAATGAAAAGGGGGGATGAATTAAACTTCTTTATAATCCGCATCTACCACGTCATCATCTGCGCCTGTATTTCCCGCTCCCATGTCAGCTCCTGAACCCTGCGCCCCTGCAGCTCCCTGTGCCTGCTCATACATCTTGGCAAAAAGCGCCTGCGCACTGTTCATCAGTTTTTCCCGTCCTGCTTTCAGTTCATCAAGCTGGGCATCGGAAATCTCACCATTTGCTGTGGCTTCCACCACGGCCTTCAATGCTTTAATATCCTCTTCCACAGCAGCTTTCTGGGAAGCGTCAATCTTATCTCCTGCCTCTTCCAGCGCCTTTTCCGTCTGGAAAACCATGGAATCCGCATCATTTCTCGCGTCAATGCCTTCTTTGCGCTTCTTGTCCTGGGCTTCAAACTCAGCCGCTTCTTTCACCGCTTTGTCAATATCAGCCTCAGACATGTTGGAGCCTGCTGTAATGGTAATATGCTGTTCTTTTCCTGTTCCCAGGTCTTTTGCCGATACGTTTACAATGCCATTGGCATCAATATCGAAAGTAACTTCGATCTGAGGTACGCCTCTCCTTGCGGGCGGGATACCGTCCAGACGGAACTGGCCCAGGCTCTTATTATCTTTTGCAAACTGTCTCTCACCCTGAAGCACATTGATATCCACGGCCGTCTGATTATCTGCCGCAGTGGAGAACACCTGACTGTGTTTTGTGGGGATCGTAGTATTTCTCTCAATCAGCCTTGTGGCAACACCGCCCATGGTTTCAATGGACAGGGACAAAGGCGTTACATCCAGAAGGAGGATATCGCCAGCTCCCGCGTCGCCCGCCAGCTTGCCGCCCTGGATGGAAGCGCCGATAGCCACACATTCATCCGGGTTCAGATTTTTGGAAGGGTCTTTTCCCGTCAGTTGTTTCACTTTTTCCTGTACTGCCGGTACACGGGTGGAACCGCCTACCAAAAGAACCTTTCCGATTTCAGAAGACGTAAGGCCTGCATCTCTCAGGGCATTCTGTACCGGAACAGCAGTCCTTTCCACCAGATCATGGGTCAGTTCATCAAACTTCGCCCTGGAAAGGTTCATATCAAAATGCTTCGGCCCCTCGCTGGTTGCCGTAATAAAGGGCAGGTTAATGTTGGTGGTGGTGGCGGAAGAAAGTTCCTTCTTCGCTTTCTCAGCCGCTTCCTTCAGTCTCTGAAGAGCCATCTTATCATTTGACAGATCCACACCTTCTGCTTTCTTAAATTCAGAAATCATGTAATCTGTAATCTTTGCGTCAAAGTCGTCGCCTCCCAGGCGGGTATCACCATTGGTGGCCAGCACTTCGATGACGCCATCCCCGATCTCAATGATGGACACGTCAAAGGTGCCGCCCCCCAGGTCATACACCAGGATCTTCTGTTCTTTTTCATTATCCAGTCCATATGCCAGGGCTGCTGCCGTAGGCTCATTGATGATTCTCTTTACATCAAGGCCAGCAATCTTTCCAGCGTCTTTGGTGGCCTGGCGCTGGGCGTCGTTAAAGTAAGCGGGAACAGTGATAACTGCATCCGTCACTTTTTCTCCCAGATAGCTTTCCGCATCCGCTTTCAGCTTCTGAAGGATCATCGCGGAAATTTCCTGGGGAGAATATTTCTTGCTGTCAATATCCACCTTGTAATCAGAACCCATATGGCGTTTGATGGAAGAGATGGTCCTCTCGGAATTGGTGACAGCCTGCCGTTTTGCGGGTTCTCCCACAAGCCTTTCACCATTCTTTGTAAATGCCACTACCGAGGGTGTCGTTCTGATTCCTTCTGTATTTGCGATTACCACCGGCTTTCCGCCCTCCATAACCGCTACACACGAATTTGTTGTTCCCAAGTCAATGCCTATGATTTTTCCCATGATTCATTTCCTCCTGTATTATCAGACTTTATTCCTAATCACTACTTAATTGTTAATTGGCAACCTTCACCATGCTGTGACGTACCACGCCGCCCCGGTAAAGATAACCTTTCTGAAACTCTTCCACGACGATATTTTCGCCAACTCCCCCATCCTCCACATGCATGACCGCATTGTGGAAATCCGGGTTAAATTCCTGCCCCACTGCCTCAATGGGCACAACATCCAGAGACTCAAGGGTCGTAAGAAGCTGTTTATATATTTTATCCATTCCCTCGGCAAAAGGAGAATGGGCTTCTTCCTCATTTAACGTGGCCATGCCGCGCTCAAAATTGTCCACCACCGGAAGGATTTTTTCGATGACACTTTTTGCCCCCACTTCATACATGGCGGCCTTTTCCTTTTCTGTCCGCTTCCGGAAATTTTCAAATTCAGCCAGGTTACGTTTCAGCCTGTCGGTCAGATCTTCAATCTGCTCATCTTTCTTATCCTTCTTCTCTTTCTTCTTAAAAAAGCCTTTTTTTTCCGAAGGTATACTGCCTGATTTCCCACTGTCTGCCTCGGCTTCCTCCCGGCCTTCGCCATCTGCCGAAGGAGTTTCCTCCACATCTTCGTCTATTGCAGCATCCTCCTCTTCCATAGAAGACCCCTGGTAAAGACCCTCCTCCTGGCTCTGTGGCGCCTCTTGCGCTAAATCTTTTTCAATTTCTTCTGTGAAATCCTTTTCTGTATCTGCCACGTTTTCTCCGCCTTTCTATTCCTCTTTCTTAAACATGGTATCAAGCTGCCCCATCACTTTCTGGAGCGTGGAAACCACTTTTTCATAATCCATCCGTTTCGGCCCTACGATTCCGATGGTGCCTTGTAAACCATCTCCCAGGTCGTAAGTGGCTGTCACAACACTGCAATCCTTCATGCTCTGCACCGGGGTTTCATTTCCGATATAAACCTGGATTCCCTGCTGCCCTTCCTCCCCCAGTTTGTCTGTCAGGAGATTGGTAAGCTGCTGTTTTTCCTCAAAAACCTGGATGATTTCTTTTGCCTTTCCACTATCGGAAAGCTCCGGATACCTGAAAATATTCGTCGCCCCGCTGGTGTAAATCTGAAGCTCCTCATCGTCTGTGCGGATAGCCTCCGCCACAGCATCCAGAACCTTCCCCACCACTTCCGTATGGCTTCCTGCCTGTTCTTTCAGCTTTGTAATAATCCCCAGATTGATCTCTTCTATGGTAAGCCCGTTCAAATTTGTGTTCAGCAGCAAATTCAGAGAAAGGATATCATCTTCACTCAGTTCTTCCTCCACCTCAAAGATGGAGTTTTTAATAAGGTTTCCTTCCACAACCACCACTGCCAGGATCTTATGCTTTTCCACTCTGGAAAGCTGAATAAACTTCAGCTTATTTCGATTGTACCGTGGAGCGGAAATCATGGAAGCGTAATTGGTATTGGTAGCCAGTACTTTTGCCATCTGTTTCAGCACCCGCTCCATCCTGTCCATCCGTTCTATGAGAAAATCACTTGTTTCCGCCAGCTCCTGACGCCCCGCTTCCCTGTCCGTCGTCTCCAACATCTGATCCACATAGAGGCGGTATCCCTTATCTGTGGGAATCCGGCCCGCCGAAGTATGCGGCTGGACAATCAGCCCCATCTCCTCCAGATCAGACATCTCATTGCGTATGGTAGCCGAAGAAAGCTGTAAATCCGAATATTTAGAAATGGTCCGAGAGCCGACCGGCTCTCCTGTCTCCTGGTAGTTGCGGATAATCGCGTTTAAAATCTTCTTTTTCCGTGCATCCAGTTCCACTTCCCATCTCTCCCCTCTCCTGTTAGCACTCAACATGATAGAGTGCTAACATCCATATCATTAAAATAACACTACCTCGATACTTTGTCAATATCTTTTTTCAATTATACGGGAATTATGCAGGATTGTTATAACTTCTGCCACAATCCTGATAGGATTTCCTTCCTTTTTCCCTTATACTGAAGACAGATAAAAACTACCAACATTTTTATCTCACCTAAAATCCGGCGCAGGAAGCTCGCTCCTTCCTGCGCCGGAATCCATGACAAAATTTCTATAACAGAAATTCCGCCAGCACATAATTGCTCACATCAATCCCCCGTCCGGTCAGATACCAGAATATCCCTTTCTCCCTTTCGGAAAACCTTTGTCCCATAAGGCCTTTTCTCTCCATGCCCTTAAGGATTTCTCCATAGACATCTTTCATTTTCCTGCCAAACCGTTTTTCAAATTCCTTCTCCGAAACGCCCCTGGCCATACGAAGCCCCAAAAACATGAATTCCTCCATGGCCCTTGTTTTTGTGACAGTCTCTTCTTCTTTTTGAATCGTCTTAAAATCCGCCCCCCCCGCCGCCTGCAGGTATTCTTCCATGACAGGGGTATTGGAAAAACGCTTTCTTCCTGTGTAAGAAGCGGCAGAAATCCCAAATCCCAAATAAGGGATCCCTGTCCAATAACCGATATTATGCTTACAGGAAAAACCAGGTCTGGCATAATTGGAAATCTCATAACGCCCATAGCCGTAAGTTTCCAGGAACCGCCCTGTTTCCTCATACATGGCCCGCTCCGCCTCTTCAGAAGGCAGGGGACTGCAGTCTTTTCCCCCCGCTTCCCTGGCTGCCGCCTGTCTGTGGTATTTAGAAAAAAACGGAGTCCCCTCCTCAATAATCAGGCTGTACACGGAAATGTGCTCCGGTGCAGGTGAAAGCCCCATCACCGCCCAAAGGCCTTGGGTAAAACTTTCCACGGTCTGCCCCGGGAGGGCCGCCATGATATCCACATTGATATTTTTAAATCCCGCTTCTCTGGCAAGCCTGTAGCTTTCTTTAAACTCTGCAAAAGTATGGATGCGGCCAAGAAGCTCCAGTTCCTTGTCATTCGCCGACTGAAGCCCGATACTTAAGCGGTTGATTCCGGCCCTCCGGTAGCATGATAACTTTTCAGGAGTCAGCGTCCCCGGATTGGCTTCTAATGTAATCTCTGCATCCTCCGCCACCACAAATTCCCGCCGGATACAGGACATGGTCTTTTCTATCTGGGAAGCTTCCGCCACAGAAGGTGTCCCGCCTCCAAAAAACACAGAAACCACCGATTCCGGCTCCAAAATCCCATCCCTTCTACGGAAATTTTCTGCCCGCCGGCAGATTTCCCACCGCAGCGCCTCCATATAGGCATCCTGCTGCCCTCTCCCAGCGGGCGCAGATACAAAATCACAGTATCCACATTTTTTGATACAAAAAGGAATATGGACATAAAGCTCCAGCGCCATGTTTCCTCCTACTTGTCATCCAGCTTCAACACACTCATAAATGCTTTCTGAGGGATTTCTACATTTCCCACCTGGCGCATCCGTTTCTTGCCTTCCTTCTGCTTCTCCAAAAGCTTCCGCTTCCGGCTGATGTCCCCGCCATAACATTTTGCCAATACGTCTTTACGCATGGCCTTCACGGTTTCCCTGGCGATGATTCTGTTTCCGATGGCCGCCTGGATGGGGATTTCAAAGAGATGCCTGGGGATCTCTTCCTTTAACTTCTCACACATCTTCCTGCCCCTCTCATAAGCCGTATCTGTATGGACAATAAAGGAGAGGGCATCCACTGCCTCTTTATTGATGAGGATATCCAGTTTCACAAGCTCCGACCGTTCATATCCCTTAAGCTCATAGTCAAAAGAAGCATAGCCCCTGGAGCGGGATTTCAACGCATCAAAAAAGTCATAAATGATCTCATTTAAAGGCAGCTCATACCGCAAAAGCGCCCTAGTATCCTCCATGTATTCTGTTCCGATGTATACGCCCCGCCGTTCCTGGCAAAGCCCCATAATAGCCCCGATAAACTCTGTCGTCACCATGATCTCCGCCTTGACCACTGGTTCCTCCATATATTCGATCTCCGAAGGATCCGGCAGGTTGGAAGGGTTGGTAAGCTCCATGATTTCCCCGTTTGTTTTATGGACTTTATAGACAACCCCCGGCGCCGTGGTCACCAGATCCAGATTATATTCCCTTTCCAGCCGCTCCTGGATAATTTCCAGATGTAAAAGCCCAAGGAAACCGCAGCGGAAACCAAATCCCAAAGCAACGGAAGTCTCCGGTTCAAACTGCAGGGACGCATCATTTAACTGAAGCTTTTCCAGGGCTTCCCTCAGGTCATTATACTTGGCCCCATCTGCCGGATACAGGCCACAGTAAACCATGGACGTCACCTTTTTATAGCCAGGCAGCGGCGCGGCGCAAGGGTTGTCCCCGTCTGTCACCGTATCACCCACACGGGTGTCCCGGACATTTTTAATGCTGGCTGTCAGATATCCCACCATCCCGGCTGAAAGCTCATCACAAGGGATAAACTGGCCCGCGCCGAAATACCCCACTTCCACAGTCTCAAACTCTGCCCCCGTGGCCATGAAGCGAAGTTTCATGCCCTTCTTCACGGTTCCCTCTTTGACTCTGCAAAAGACAATCACACCTTTATAAGAATCATACACTGAATCAAAAATCAAAGCCTGCAAAGGGGCATCCGGATCTCCTTTGGGCGCAGGAAGCTTTGTCACAATCTGCTCCAGCACTTCTTCTATATTGATTCCTGCCTTGGCAGAAATCTGAGGCGCATCCTGCGCCTCAATTCCAATCACATCTTCAATTTCATCAATGACCCGCTGCGGTTCGGCGCTTGGAAGGTCAATCTTATTGACGACCGGAAACACTTCCAGATCGTGGTCAAGCGCCAGATACACGTTGGCCATGGTCTGGGCCTCAATGCCCTGGGCGGCATCCACCACCAGCACAGCACCGTCACAGGCTGCCAGGCTCCTGGATACCTCATAATTAAAATCCACATGGCCCGGTGTGTCGATTAAGTTAAACTGATACTCTTCACCGTCCCTGGCCTTATATATGGTGCGGACTGCCTGGGACTTGATGGTAATGCCCCGCTCCCGCTCCAGTTCCATATTGTCGAGAACCTGGGCCTGCATTTCCCGGCTGGTAAGCAGCCCCGTTTTTTCAATGATCCGGTCTGCCAGTGTGGACTTCCCGTGGTCAATATGGGCAATAATACAAAAATTTCTGATTTTACTTTGGTCTGCTGCCATAATATCCTCCTGAATGGTACTGCTGCACCTCCATATTCTGGCTCCCTTTACCTTCCGGCTGACTTTTTCAACTCTTCAGCCAAAACCTTTTTTGCCCGTTCCAGCTGATTGTCTGTGTCGCCTTCCTCCTTTTCCACAACCATATCCGGCTCTATGCCCTTTTCATGGATATTTTCACCGCTGGGAGTATAATAATCCGATACGGTAATCTTGATTGCGGTGCCATCCTCCAGGGGGACGATACTCTGGACAATCCCTTTCCCAAAAGTCGTAGTCCCCACCAGCTCTGCTTTATCGTAATCCTTAAGGGCGCCGGCCAATACCTCTGACGCACTGGCGGAATTTCCATTTACCAGAATCACCACCGGGCCGTCAAAAACCACCTCTTCATCGGCCTCATAGACACTTCCTTTTCCGTTCTTGTCCTTTGTGGATACAATGACGCCCTCCGACAGGAAATCGTCGGCAATATCCACCACCTGATCCAGACGGCCACCCGGATTGTCCCTGAGATCCAGAATCATCCCTTTCATCCCCTGGCTGCCAAGCTCATCCAGGGCCGTACGGAACTGCCCATGGGTTACTCCGTCAAACTCCGTAATCTGGATATAGCCAATTCCGTTTCCCAACATTTCCCAATCCACCGTATCCATGCTGACATCCCGTCGCTCCACATCCATGTTCACATAATCTTTGATGGACTCTCTGTAAACCTCCACATTGACTGTGGTTCCCTCTCCCCCCCGGATTTTCGCCACCACATTATTGATATCTTCACCAGTGATGTCGACACCGTCGATCTTATATAATACGTCGCCTGCCAAAATCCCGGCTTCTTCCGCACCGGAACCACGGAATACCCGAATCACCGTAATCAGGTTCGTATCTGTACTCTGGCTGATCTGGACACCGATCCCGTCATATTCCCCGCTGGAAGATTCCTGGAGATCCTCATACTCTTCTTTTGTATAATAAACCGTATAAGGATCACCCAGGCTGGACATAAACCCTTTATAGATCCCTTCTTTCATGGCTTCCTCATCGGCCTCATACAGAAAGGCAGCGTCCACCATATCTTTCAAATCGTCCAATTTCTCATTGATTTCTTCATAGTCCAGATTGATTTGTCCCGATTCCTGGACAGCTTTGTCACTCTGCGCCGACAAAACGAAATAAGTACCCCAGATAACTGCCGCTGCAGTCACCAGGCTACATAAAACTCCTGTCAGTACCCCCTTCACAAAACGATTGTCACGTTTTTCCATGCGATTTTCCTTCTTTCCTTATTCTCCTCCCCCTCACCGCCCAAACCGGAGAATCCACCTCATGGCGGCGATACATAGTTCAAGGGATTTTTTGAATAAGCAGAGGTACTAAAACCTCCCACTCTCACTTCAAAATGCAGATGTGCCCCTGTGGACCAGCCGGTGTTTCCCACCAAGCCAATGGTCTTCCCCTGCTTTACCGTATCACCTGCTGAGACAAGCAGCCTCTGGCAGTGCATATATACGGTATATGTACTGTTTCCATGGTAGAGGACGATCCAGTTCCCTGCTGAAGTACTGGCCCTGGCAATGATGACCTCCCCATCTGCCGCCGCCACAATATCCGCTCCCGCAAGGGCACCGCCCGGAAGGGCCACGTCAATACCATGATGATCACTTAAAGCCCCGTCGCTCTCTCCTGTCAGAGGGTCGTCCCTGCTGCCGTACCCGGATGAAATCCGGCCACAGGAAGGAACCGGCCAAATAAAAGAGGTCACCTGGGGTTTTGCAGGAGCCTCCGTGGGCGCTTTTGTAGGCTTTTCAGTCTCCTTCGTTTCCCCTTCTTCCGTTGTTTCTTCTCCTGTCCCTTCTTCTGATGGCTCTGTTTTTTCTACTTCTGCTGTGGTTTCCGGCTCTTTTGTCTCCTCTGCCTGTCTGGAAGCCTCTGCACTTTCCGCAAGGGCTCTGGCTTCTTCCTCTTCCCTCTGCCGGATGGCTTCTTCTAAAGCCATGAATTCATCAAGCTCATCTTTGAGCGCTTCATCATAATCTGCCATCAAATCCTGATTTTCAGAAATTTCCTCATTAAGCTCCGAAAGTTCTTCCTCTTTTGCCGCCTGAAGCTCTGAAAGGGACAGCTGCTTTGCTTCCGCCTGCCCTGCCATATTTTCCAGGCTGGCATAGGCATTTTCAAGCTCCACCGTCCGGTCTGTGATAAACTGTTTCGTCTCCGCGTAAGCAGCCAGCATATTTCTATCATATTCGGATATTTGGGAAATATACTCCGTCCTGCTTAGAAACTCACTGAGGCTGGCCGATGAAAACAACATCTCCAGAAAAATAGTATCCCCTTTCTCATACATATAGCGGATACGGAGCTTCATATTTTCATACTGCTCCTGCTCCGTTTCTTTCGCTGCTTCAAGTTCCGCCCTGGCCGTTTCAATCCCCGCCCTGGCCGCCTCCATCTGCATCTCCAGATCAGAAAGGCTCTGTACCGTCTCCTCCAATTCCTCATCGACAGCCTCGATATATGCACTTACATCGTCCTTTAATCCATCCAATTCCGAGAGCTTACTGCGGATCCGTTCCTGTTCCTCTTCAATGGCGTCAATCCGCTCCTGCTTACTCTCCAGCTCTTCGGACGCCCTGGCTCCCTGCAGGCTGGCCATGAGAAACATTACTGTACTTATAGCCACAGCCAGCTTTCTATATCCTCGTTTCATTTTGTCATCCTTTTACATTTACGCTTTCAAATGCTTCCTGATGGAAAAAATACTGCCAAACAACCCAATTCCAAGGCCAAGGCCAAGGGCGACGGGAATCAATACGCGAAATACTTCGCCCACCGGAAGCAGGACTAAAATCCTTGACAGGATACTTAACCTGGTGATACAAAACCGTACTGCATATCCATAGGCATAATAAACGATAACTAAGGGGATCCCCGCGCCAAAGGCCCCAATAATCAGCCCTTCCACCACAAAAGGCGCACGAATGAGAAAATTGGTAGCTCCGATCATACGCATAATCCGTATTTCCTCTTTCCTGACAGAAATCGTGATGGCAATGGTATTGCTGATGAGAAACACCGCCACTGCCAGGAGAATCAGGATGATACCCATGGACACATAGCCCACAAGATTATTGACGCTGGAAAGCCCCGTGGCGGCCATCTCTGAATAATTCACCCGCCGGATACCCGGGACGGTTTTCAGATAATCCACAAATTCCTGTTGGCCGGCGATATCATCCAGATAGATTTCATAAGAGGCGGAATTGGCCAAGGGGTTGTCCTTGGCGAACCCCTCCGCCAGCTCCGGCGCTTCGGCGAAATAATCTTTCTGATAAGATTCCCACGCTTTTTCTGCCGAAACATATTCGATGGCAGCCACCCCTTCCCTGGCCTCAATCACATCGCCTATGGCAAAAATTTCCTCTTCGGAAATTCCTTCATCAAAAAACACGGTCACGCCCACCGTATTTTCCAGATTTTTCACCATATACTGAACATTCGTCACAATCGAATAAAAAATGCAGAATAAAAACACGCAGATGGCCATGGTTCCTACGGAGGCCAGCGTAAACAGTTTATGCTTCCGTATACTGCGGAACCCCTGCCTGATACAATACCACAATGTACTAATTCTCATTCCCATACCCGCTTTCCTTCTTGTCCGTCACAATCACGCCATGCTTCATGGTAATGACTCTTTTTTTCATCTTGTCCACGATTTCTTTGCTGTGAGTCACAACTACCACCGTAGTTCCCATTTGATTGATTTCTTCCAGAAGTTTCATAATCTGCCAGGCATTCCCGGGATCCATATTTCCGGTAGGTTCATCAGCCAGAAGGATTTCCGGCCGGTTCACCAGCGCCCTGGCAATGGCCACCCGCTGCTGCTCACCACCGGAAAGCTGGCTAGGCAGAGATTTGTACTTGGAGGATAGGCCAACCATGGCCAATACCTCCGGCACCCGCTTCCTGATCTCCCTGGAAGGCGCCACCACTACCCGCTGGGCAAAGGCCACATTTTCGTAGACGTTCTTATCTTTAAGCAAACGAAAATCCTGAAAAACGACACCCAGATGCCGTCTGTACCTGGGTATCATTTTTCTTTTCATTCCGGTGACCTCTATGCCGTCCACACGGATTTTACCGGAAGTCGCTTCAATTTCTTTTAAAAGCAGCCGGATGAGCGTTGTCTTCCCCGAACCGCTGTTCCCCACAATAAAGACAAACTCCCCCTTCTCGATTTTCAAATTCAAATCCTGTACAGCCTTCGTTTCGCGGTCAGTAGCTTTGTCGTAGGTTTTGCTTACGTGCTCAAATATAATCATGAAAAACCTCAATTCTAATTATCCAGTGTCTCAATATAATTCATGTACTTTACTACCATAAGGGCAATCTTAAAGGTGATGGCATCCTCAAAGACACGCAGGTCAAGCCCTGTGCTTTTCTGCAGCTTATCCAGTCGGTAAACCAGTGTATTCCTGTGGATATAAAGCTGTCTCGAAGTCTCAGACACATTCAGGTTATTTTCAAAAAACTTATTGATGGTGACAAGCGTTTCATCATCCAGGTCGTCCGGGGATTTCCCATCAAAAATTTCCTTGATGAACATCCGGCAAAGGGACACCGGAAGCTGGTAAATCAAACGCCCGATCCCAAGGTTATTGTAGGCCACGATATTCTTGTCACTATAAAAAATCTTGCCCACATCCAGAGCCATCTTCGCCTCTTTATAAGAACGGGACACTTCTTTCACTTCCCCCACAATGGTTCCGTACGCCACATGGACCGTGGCCATGGCTTCTGTATTTAACATATCCATGATCATCCTGGCCACTTTTTCCATATCCTCATAAGATTCGCCTGTTTTCAGCTCTTTCACCAGGATAATATTTTTTTCATCCACAGCCGTAATAAAATCCTTGGATTTTGTGGAGAACATGCTTTTCACTGTCTCCAGGGCCACTGTATCATTTTCTGTCTGAGTCTCAATGACAAACACCACCCGGCGCACATTGATATCAATATGCAGTTTTTTCGCCCTGTTATAAATATCCACCAAAAGCAGGTTATCCAAAAGCAGGTTTTTGATGAAGTTATCTTTGTCAAACCGCTCTTTATATGCCACTAAAAGGTTCTGAATCTGGAATACCACCACTTTTCCGGCCATGTACGCGTCATCTCCCGCCCCCCTGGCCAAAAGTACATATTCCAGCTGATGCTCATCAAAAACCTTAAAAAACTGATAGCCCTGAATCACCTGGCTGTCTGCCGGGGATTCCACAAAAGCCAAAACAGAAAACTCGTACTCCTCCGCGTCGGGGAATGTGGTAGCCAGGACCTTCCCCTCCGTGTCGCAGATACAAAGCTCAATCCTCATAATCCCTTTCAGGCCTTCAATCGTGTTCTGTAAAATCTGATTCGATATCATAAATTCACCCCTATTACCTTCTGCCATATGTTTGTTAGTTATCTTAAAGCGACAAACCCTGAATTTATATTAATGCAAAAAGGATAAAAATGAAAGTGTTTTTATGGATTTTTTCTGTTAATCCTACAGAAAAAAATAATTCGGCCCTTAATTTCCCCAAAAATGGGAAGCACAGGCCGAATCTTTTTATATTTTACCGGCAAGGACAATGGCAACTCCTCTTAAGGCTATACAATCGCCATCCTTGTATCCCTGTCAAAAAAGAAAAAACTGGAATCCGCCTCTGGCGCTGTCTCTTCCAAATCCTCTACCCCGCAGGGTGACTCACTCAACGTATAACCCAAAAGCACCTTTTTCC
Source organism: uncultured Lachnotalea sp. (assembly GCA_948470255.1). Lineage (GTDB taxonomy): Bacteria > Bacillota > Clostridia > Lachnospirales > Lachnospiraceae > Lientehia. Next base: position 56,654 of record CAOKOS010000002.1, on the reverse strand, counting down.
CCATGTATCCTCCGCGTTCGAGAGAAGGGATCCATTCCGGCGGCACATCCAGGCTGAATCCGTTTCCCACAGCCTCCACAGCAGTCTTTCCACAGACGATTTCCACCTCGCTGCTGCCAAAACCGGAACCGTACATAAACTGGGCCACAAAGAAGTTCCTGGGATGATCTTTCAGTTCCCTGACAAAACCTACCTGTTCGATCTGCCCCCTCCGCATGACCACCGTCTTCACATCCATAAGGGCAGCTTCTTTTGCATCGTCAGTGGCATAGACAAGGGTGGTCTTTATGTCATGGTATAGGCTTTTCAGCCGTTCCCTGGCCTTTTTTCTGGCAGATGCATCCAGGCCTCCCAGAAGATCCAGCATAAGAAAAGCTTCCGGATCATGGACATTGGCCCTGGCCATGGCCACATACTGCTTCTGAAGGTCATTTAATTCTCTGGGATAGCAGGAAAGCAGCCCTTCAATCTTGAAAGTCTTCGCATTCTCCTCCACCGCAAGGCGGATTTTTTCTTCCGGTTCCCCCTGTAGCTTCATCAGAAAACCTATGTTGTCATACACCGTCATACCAGGATACAGCGTAAAATGCCGGAAAATCATCCCCACATTCCGTTTTTCAGGCCTGCCATTTTCCACAGCTGTCCCGTCAATCCGAAGCTCTCCGCTGCTGATGGGTTCCATCCCTGCAATCATACGGAGCACTGTGGCCTTTCCCGACCTTTCCGGCCCGGTCAGCACAAGAAACTCTCCGTCCTGGATTTCCAGGCTGAAATCCTTCACCGCCGCCTTTCCACTGGGGAATACTTTTGTCACGTTTCGGAACGAAATCCCTGCCATCTGCCATCCTCCTCTTTTCCATGATCGTTATTATCATATCCTAACGTCCTGCAAAAAGCCATAACAGAAATCCACAAAAAGCATTTTTCGTCTTTAGCAACTTTGTACACCCACTCTCAGAACTGACAAGCATTTCTTCTTTTTTTGCACTTTTCCTGTAAAGTATTACCATAAAAAAGAGGCGCGGCTGAAATATAAAATATTCTAATATTATGCATAGCCGGAGACCGTAGGGAAAACCGGGCGTACATAAATCTTTATATTTCTGCCGCCCCCTTTTTTATTTATACCTCTCTCGTCGCCTCCAAAAGCCACTGAAGCCCTCCCCCTTCCAGATAAGGCGTAAGAGCCTCCCTGACTTTCCCATGGTAACGGTTCAGCCTTCGGATGTCTCTCCCGTCCATCTGGGTCCAGTCAACTGCATCCAGGTCAATGGGAACCATGGTGAGATGTTCAAACTCCAGAAACTGCCCGTATTCATTTTTTTCCGCCGCCTTACAAAGCAACAAGTTCTCCGTCCGGATGCCGTATTCCCCGGCCAGGTAAAGCCCCGGCTCGTCGGAAGTCACCATTCCCGGAAGAAGTACCGCTGTCCCGGCCCCCTCCAAAGGGGGCCTCCACCGAAAAGCGTTGGGGCCTTCGTGGACATTCAAAACATATCCCACGCCGTGTCCCGTCCCATGGCGGTAATCAAGCCCCATGGCCCAAAGCGGCTCCCTGGCTGCGTAGTCCAGGCTTTCCCCCCTGCACCCTTTCAAGAACTTTGCATCCCCCAGGGCCAGCATCCCCTTGAGGACCGCTGTGAAATGTTTCTTCTGCCCTGCCGTAAGCGGCCCCAGGGCCACCGTCCTTGTGACATCCGTGGTGCCTTCCAGGTAATGCCCTCCCGAATCCACCAGGAAAAAACCTTCCGGCAAAAGACATGCCCCGTCCCCTTTTGCCTGGTAATGGACTATAGCCCCATGTTCTCCGTAAGCAGCAATGGTGGCAAAACTTGGCCCCAGATAATGCTCCTGCTCCTTTCGGCACTGTTCCAGATAAGAAGCCGCCGCCCCTTCCGTAATCGGTTCCTTTCCAATCTGTGTTTTCAGCCAGTAAAGAAACTTTGTTACGGCAACGCCGTCCTTCACATGGGCTTTTCTTAAATTTTCCTGCTCCACAGAATTCTTAACCGCCTTAAAATCTGCCACAGGGTTGGGAAGATCTACGATACCAGCCGCCGCTCTAAAACAGCCCCATGCCTGTTCGTTCACCTTTCTGCTGTCAGCCATTACTGTTTTCCCTTCGCAAAGGGGAGGAAGTTCCTCGAAAAAAGCTCTGTAGTCCCTAAGTTCTACCCCATCCTCTAAAAGCTCTTTCCTGATGTCTTCCGATACGGCTCCTTTTTCCGCAAAAAGCCAGGCCTGCTCCATGGAAAGAACCAGATAGCTTAAAAACACAGGATTGCAGGGTACGTCATTTCCTCTGAGATTCATCAGCCAGGCAGTATCATCCAATGCCGTCTCCACATGGATCCCGGCCCCTGCGTCCTGCATCCTGGCCCGGACCTTTGAAAGCTTTTCCCTTCTGCTTTCTCCCACATACATAAGATCCAGCGGAAAAACCGGTTCACAGGAAAGCGCCGGCCGCCCCTCCCAGACCTCTCCCGGCAAATCCAAAAGGAGTACACGCCCTCCCTTTCCTTCTGCCAGATCTTTGAGAGCGCTTCCCAGGCGCCGGTTCACCACTGTTCCGTCAAAAGCAAGGACGCCCCCTTCCGGAAGCCTGGCAGAAAGCTCTTCTTCCAGAGAAGGGACCTCCTCCTCCCCCATGCGGTACAAAGTAATGCCGCTTCCCGCAAGCTCTCTTTCCGCCTGCAAAAAGTATCTGGCGTCCGTCCAAAGCCCCGCCCAGGCATCAGAAACAGCCAGGGTCCCGGCTGATCCGGTAAAACCGGATAAATATTTGCGGGCGGCAAAATATTCCCCCGGATACTCTGACTCATGGGCATCCGCCGTGGGGACCAGGCAGAGGGATACGCCATGCCTCACCATAGCCTTCCGCAGTAATTCCATTTCCCGTCTCACCATAACACCCTCCTGTCCAAAAATCCTTGGCCACCAGACATTATCCCCTGAAATATTCCTCTATCGCCTCAAGGGTTCTCTCCAAATCCGCCTCCTTATGGGCTGCCGACAGGAAAATGGCTTCAAACTGGGATGGCGCCACATAAATTCCCCGGCCGAGCATATGGCGGAAATACTTTCCAAAGGCTTCCGTGTCCGAAGTCTTCGCAATACGATAATTGACCACCGGTTCCTTTGTAAAAAACAGACAACTCAAAGAACCTTCTCCTGTCACCTGGCAGGAAACCCCTGTTTCTTCCACGATTTTTCTAAGCTTCGCCCTGAAATCATCGCCCATGGCGTTCATCTGCCTGTAAATATCAGGATTTTCCTCCAGGATATGAAGCTGGGCCAGGCCTGCTGCCATGGCTACCGGATTTCCGCTTAAAGTCCCGGCCTGATAAACGCTTCCCACAGGCGCCACCATCTCCATGACCTCCCGCCGGCCTCCATAAGCCCCCACCGGCATTCCTGCGCCAATGATTTTTCCGAATGTGGTCAGATCCGGCTTTACGCCATAATATCCCTGGGCGCCGTCAGGCCCCAGCCTGAAGCCTGTAATCACTTCATCAAAAATTAACAGCGCCTTTTCCTCTGTACAAATCCGGCGAAGCCCAGGGAGGAATCCCTCCTCCGGCGTCACCACTCCCATATTTGCCGCCACCGGCTCTACAATCACTGCGGCAATTTCACCGGGAAACTTGTCGAATAAGCCCTTCACGCTCTCCAGGTCATTATAAACTGCCGTCAAAGTGTCCTTCGCACAACCCTCCGGCACTCCGGCGCTGTCCGGAACCCCGCTTGTCATGACACCGGATCCTGCCTTTACCAACATGGAATCGCAGTGCCCGTGATAACATCCCTCAAACTTAATGATCTTATCCCGGCCAGTATAGCCCCTGGCCACCCGGAGAGCCGACATCACCGCCTCTGTGCCGGAATTGACCATGCGGACCAACTCCACAGAAGGAACCATCCTGCACACAAGCTCTGCCATCTCTGCCTCCGCCGGACAACCTGCGCCGAAACTCAACCCTTTTTTTGCCGCCTGGACAGCCGCCTCCAAGACTGCCGGATGATTATGGCCCAGGAGCATCGGACCCCAGGAACCAATATAGTCAATGTACGTATTACCGTCCACGTCGGTGATACGTGCCCCCTCCGCCTGCGCAATAAACCGGGGGTTCCCCCCCACTGCCTGAAACGCCCGCACCGGGCTGTTGACGCCCCCGGGAATCACCTTTTTCGCCCGCTCAAATAACTGTTCTGATACACTCATTCTTTTTTCTCCTTCAGCCAATCCTACCTTCCTCCATATACTTTGCCAGCTCCTTTGCGTAATATGTGATCAGCACATCCGCCCCCGCCCGGTAAATGGATGTCGCCGCCTCGCACACCACAGCCTCTTCATTGATCCAGCCCTTCATGGCCGCCGCTTTTATCATGGCATATTCCCCGCTGACACTGTAAGCAGCCACAGGGGCTGGCACTGCCTCCGATACACGCCGTATGATATCCAGATAAGACAGGGCCGGTTTTACCATAATGAGGTCAGCGCCTTCTTCCACATCTAAAAGCGCCTCTTTCACCCCTTCTTTTCCATTGTGGTAATCCATCTGATACGTTTTCCTGTCCCCAAAACTGGGCGCCGAGTCTGCCGCTTCCCTGAAAGGGCCGTAAAACCCGGAAGCATATTTCACCGCATAAGACATGACCGGCGTTTCCAGGTGGCCGTTTTCATCGAGGATTTTCCGAATGGCCGCCACCCTCCCATCCATCATATCGGAAGGGGCCACCATATCTGCCCCTGCTTCCACATGGGAAAGGGCCGTCCTGGCCAGGAGAGGCAGGGTGTTGTCGTTATCCACATCATGGCCTTTCAGAACCCCGCAGTGCCCATGGGATGTATATTCACACATGCACACGTCTGTGATGTAATAAAGCTCCGGCACATATTTTTTCCCTGCCGCCAAGGCCCTCTGGATAATCCCATCCTCTGCCCAGGCGCCGCTGCCTTTTTCATCTTTATGATCTGGTATACCAAACAGCATAACAGAAGACACACCTGCTTTTGCCACTTCTTCCAGCGCTGCGGGGAGCAAATCCAGGCTGTAATGGTATTGTCCCGGCATAGAGGGGATCTCATGGCGAATTCCTTTCCCTTCCACCACAAACATGGGGTAGATTAAGGATGCTTTGCCCATCCTGGTTTCCCGTACCATCTTCCGAAGTGTCATCGTCCCCCGAAGGCGCCTGGGGCGCTTTACCATATCCATTTATCCATTCCTCCTCAGTTTATTTATCTCCAAAAGCTTTTCCACCATACTGTCCATGTCGGCCCGCTCAGACACCACCGTCTGTATCCCGCATTTTTCCGCTTCCTTCGCCGTCTGGGAGCCAATGCAAAGCCCCGTCACCTTTTTGTAATCCAGTTCCGGATACAGCGCTGTAAATCCCCGTACCGTGGAAGCGCTGGTAAAGGTGACAATGTCATCCGGCCGTATTTCCGGCTTCACAGCGCAATTTCCCGCCAAAATGGTACGATAAACAGCAATATCATCAAAAGAAACCCCTGCTTCCTTAAGAGGCCTGGCCACTTCTTCCGTTCCAATATCTGCCCTGGCAAGAAGCAGCCTCTCCCCCGGCTTTACACTTCCCGCCAGCAGCCTTCCCAGAGCTTCCCCCGTATAAGTTTCCGGCTGGAGATCCACAAAAATCCCCCGTTTTTCAAGAGCCCTTCTGGTGGCCGGCCCAATGGCCGCAAACCGGATTCCATAAAGCTGCCGGATGTCCATCCCTGCCTTTCGCAGCCGGTCAAAAAAGCTGTCCACCCCTTCTGCGCTGGTAAAGCCAATCCATGCATAATTACGGATACCAGAAACGGCCGCCTCAATAGCTTTAGAATTTTCTATGGGTTTCGTCTCAATGGCCGGAAGCAAAATCACCTCCGCCCCCAGGTCTGTAAGCCTCTCTGCCATCCCCAGGCTCCGTTTTTTCGGCCTAGTGACAATGACCCTCTGTTTTCCAAGGGGCCTGTCCTTTGCCCAGTGGAAAGTCCCCGACAGGCCGCACACCCTCCCCACCACAATCAGGGCGGGGGAAATGATTCCCGCTTTTTCCGTTTCTTCTTTTAAATGCAAAAGATCGGACACCACCTGCCTCTGGGCCGCCGTCGTCCCCTCCGAAATAACCGCCGCCGGCATACCCGCCTCCATGCCGGCCTCCAAAAGCCCCTGGCAGATTTCCTCCAGCCCGTTCAATCCCATATAAAACACCAGGGTTCCGTCAAGCTTTGCCAGCGTATCAAAGTCCAACCCTTCACTGCTCCCCCGCTTTTTATGGGCAGTAATCAGGTGGACCGAAGAGCAGTAGTCCCGATGGGTAAGGGGAATCCCCCCATAAGCGGTGACCGCCGTTGCCGCAGTCACTCCCGGCACCACTTCAAAAGGGATTCCATGGGACGCCAGAAGCTCCAATTCTTCCCCGCCCCGTCCAAACACAAAAGGATCTCCGCCCTTTAACCGTACCACCCGTTTCCCTTCCTGCGCTTTCTTAAGGAGAATCCGGTTAATCTCATCCTGGGGCACCGGATGGTTTCCTGAACATTTCCCCACATCTATTTTTTCCGCTTCCTCCGGCATCATCTGCAAAATGCCTGGGCCCACCAGCCTGTCATAGACCACCACCTGGGCTTTAGAAAGCGCCCGGGCTCCTTTAATGGTAAAAAGCCCTGCATCAGAAGGGCCCGCCCCCACCAGCCAGACTTTTCCTGTTTTTCCAGGGTTTTCCTGTCCTTCCCCACATAATCTTTTTTCTGTCATGCCGGATTCTTTCACTTTCTCCTGAAGCTTTCTTGCCAAAGAAATCCCCAGGGCTTCCCCCTCTTCTTTCGCTCCCCTTATCTCCCCGGTCATAAAACGGCCTGTTGCTTCTTCATAATAAAGGCCGCAAAGCTTCAGTCCGTCCCCTTCCCTTTTGGCAAAGGCTGCAACGGGGGAAGAACATCCTCCGTCCAGATACCGCACAAACCCCCTCTCCGCAGCTGTCTCCTGCCAGCTTTCCAGGCAGTCAATACATTCCAGATAAGAATAATCCTCCCCTGACCGGCCCTGTACCGCCAAAACAGCCTGGCCAGCCGCCGGGATCACTTCCTCCGGCTCCAGCCACATATCAATCCTGTCGGAAAGGCCCAGCCGCTGCAGCCCGGCTCCGGCCAGGACAATGGCATCATACTGCCCTTCGTCCAGTTTTTTTAACCGTGTCAGTACGTTCCCCCGGATGAGGGAAAAACTGGCCTCGGGAAACAGCCCCGCAAGCTGCAGCTTCCTTCTTTCACTGGAAGTTCCGATTACAAAAGGGCGGCCCATCTCCAGCGTCCACCGCTTCCCCCCTTTGGGGTACACCAAAACGTCCCGCACATCCCCCCGCTTTGACAAGGCCACTATGGGCAGCCCCTTTGGCTGCTCCATGGGCATATCTTTAAGACTGTGCACAGAAAAATCAATACGCTTTTCCAATAACGCCTGATCCAGTTCTTTGACAAAAAGTCCCTTCCCCCCCACCTGATCAAGGCTCCTGTCCAGTATCACATCCCCTGTTGTTTTCATGGTAATTAGCTCAAAAACAAGCTCTGGGTGGTGTCTTTCCAGCTCTCTGACCAGAAGCATGGTCTGTGCCACAGCCAGCTTACTTTCCCGGCTGCCTACACGTATGATTCTTTTTTCCTTTCCCATCTGCCGTCACCTTCCCTCTTCCCTGGACGAAGGAACATCCCCGCCGCACATCCCGTATTTTTCCGCAAAAAGGATCCGAATATCCTCTGTCGCCGACTTTGCCAGCTTATGGTCCTTCCCCCCGGCGCACACTCCTGCCGTCAAGCAGCCTTCCCTGGCAATCCCCGGGAAATAGAAATCACACTCTTCCTTTTTATCTGCCACATTGACTAACACGCCTGCTTCCCTGCACCAGACTTCCACCTGATGGTTGACCGCCCTGTCTCCTGTGGCAGCCACCACAAGGAATGTCCCCCCTATGTCAGTCCTCTCCAGCGGGCGGATGATGCAGTTGATCCGTCCTTCTTCCCACAAGTCCCGCACTCCTTCGGAAATCTCCGGCGATATGACCGTCACTTTCGCCCCAAATTCCTCCAATACCCGAATCCGCCTCTCTGCAATAGGGCCTGCTCCCACCACTACTGCCTTTTTTCCCTCCAGTTCCACAAACACCGGAAATCTCATAGCTTCCCTTCCTGCCTTTTTTGGTCTTGATTTTTCTGCCGCTTCCATCCAGCCTGCTTCCCCTGCCATTTTTCTACTTCAGTTCCTTTGCCGAGCGCAAAAGCCCCTCCAGGCAGGGCCCCCACTCCTGCGGCCCCATCTCCTCCCGCAGCCCATAGCAAAGTTTCGCCGTCACCCGGGCCGCAGCCTGGGCAATGGCCTGTGAAACCATTTCCATCTCTTCCTGCTCAAGGGAATACTGTTTTAATTCCTTTTTTAACCGCGCCGCCGTATCTTCTCCGGCCAGCTTTGATATTTTTTTCACCATCGGCACGTACTCGCGGAATTGGTACCATTGTTCATATTCCAGTTCATATTTTCTGAGGATTTCATCGGCCAGGGCCGTCTGCCTTAAATCCCCCTCTGATTTCAGTAAATCAAAACTGTCCATGTCAAAAAGACGGATCCCTGGCATGTCCTTTATTTCCGGTTCAATGTCCCTTGGAATCGCCAAATCAATAAAGGTCTTTTTTCCATTTTCCAGATACTTTGCCGTCCGCTCCGCCGTCAGCGTATAATGGGGGCTGAGAGTTGCGCTTACCACCAAATCCATCTGAGGAAGCGCCTCGTATCTGTCACTGTAATCAATGACCCTGCAGCCTGCGGGAATCACCGCCTCCTTCGCCTTATACTGCCGCAGCGTCATGAAAACCTCTCCTCCCGCCCTCACAAGCTCCGCTGCCGCCAGTCTTCCGATCTCCCCGTTCCCAATGACCAGGCAGCGTTTTCCTGAAACCGGAATGTCCTCCCGGTTCAAAAGTTCCCCCATGGCTGAGGCCACAGAACGATCCACATTTGTCAAAAGCACCCTGCTCTTTACCTTTTTAGCCCCTGTAATGGCTGTGCGGAACAAAATTTCCAAGACAGAGTCCAGCGCCCCCTGTTCTCTGGCAGCGTCCACGGCCCTCTTTACCTGGGTAATGATCTGATCATCTCCAAAAATCTGTGACTTTAAGCCACAGGAAAGTTCCATCAGGTAATGAACCGCTTCCCTGCCTTCCCGTTTCGTAAAATATTCTGCATAATCAGAAGCTTCCAGCTCTTTTTCCCGGCAAAGAAGCGTTGCTGCGTCCAGCCTGTCAAAGGCCTCCTCTTCCCCGCTGATCCAGTATTCTGTCCTGTTGCAGGTGGAAATAATGACACAGCCTGTCACGCCTCCTGTCTGCCTGCTCTCCCTCAAGGCCCGTTCCACCATGGAAGCTGTCATGGAAAACCGCTCCCTCACCTGAACCGGCGCCTTCTGGTAATCAATCCCGGCCATTTTTATCTTCAATGTCTTTCCTCCGTAACATGCGCAAATACATAGAAATCATATCACCTTCCCCCAAAATGCGCAAGTTCCATAATAAGCTTATGTTTCCGCATTTTGTATATTCTAAAAATGCGGGAACACCAGCTCATGATAGGGAGCATCACTTTAACATAACACCTTCCTCTATTTTCTTCATATATTACTATTAACGAATCAATCTGAAAGGAGTTCTAATATTGGAACGTTACTATCAACGCCGCGTTGACTGCAGACGGGGCGCCTCTGGAGCCGGCTCATGCTCCTGTGGCGGTCAGGCATCCCATGGCTGCCCTACCCCTTGCAATAATCCTGCCCCTTGTGGCAAGCCTTCTCCTTGCAGCGGCCCCGCCCCCTGCAACAATCCTGCCCCTTGTGGCAAACCTTCTCCTTGCAGCGGCCCCACCCCTTGTGGTAAACCAACTTCCTGTGGCGGCCCCGCCCCCTGTGGTAAACCTGCCATGAGAAACAGGGCCTCCTGCGGTTGCCAGACTCCTCCCACCGAAAACAATCAGGAACAAAGGCCCCGTCCCGGCTGCCCTTGCCAGCCGGTTTCACGCGCAAGCTTCAATGTCTGCCGTCCCGGTGAATGTCCTCCTCCCGCCAACAGCGATATCGCCATGGGATATGTCCCCTGGCAGCAGTGGGAATGTACCTATCCGTTAAACAAAGGGCTTTTCATCGGAACCGTATTTCCCTCTCTTGACAAACCATTTATGATCGGGAGGTGTGCAGTCCGTCCATGAACGAATTAATGACTCAAATTTATGAATATAGTTTTGCTGTTGATGATGTTCTTCTATATCTGGATACCCATCCGGAAGACCAGGAAGCCCTGGCCTACTACAAGAACATGAAAGAAGCCAGGGAAGCCGCCGTAGGTGCATACGAAAACCAGTTCGGCCCCCTGACAAAAGACGGAGTAAAAGACTGCGTCGATTATTGGGTCTGGGTAAATTCCCCCTGGCCCTGGGAAGGAGGTGCAAATAAATGTGGAACTATGAGAAAAGGCTGCAATACCCGGTAAACATCTCCACCCCAAATGCGAAGCTTGCCAGCATAATCATCAGCCAGTATGGTGGGCCTGATGGAGAAATGGGTGCATCCATGCGTTATCTCTCCCAGCGTTATTCCATGCCCTACAAGCAAGGGCAGGCAGTTCTGACGGACATCGGCACAGAGGAGCTGGCCCATCTGGAGATCGTCGCCACCATCGTCCATCAGCTGACCAGGAACCTTACGGCGGAACAGCTGGAAGAACAGGGCTTCGCCCCTTATTATGTGGATCACACCGCAGGCGTCTGGCCCCAGTCGGCCGGCGGCTTTCCCTTTAGCGCCAGCCAGTTCCAGTCCACTGGAGATCCCATCGCCGATCTCTATGAAGATATGGCAGCAGAGCAGAAAGCAAGGCTCACTTACGACAACATTCTCCGCCTGGTCAAAGACCCGGAAGTCTGCGACCCCATCCGGTTCCTCCGTGAACGGGAAATCATCCACTTCCAGCGGTTCGGCGAAGCCCTCAGAGTGACGCAGGATCATCTGGATTCCAAGAACTTCTATGCTTTCAATCCTGCCTTTGACAAACAGAACGGAAACTGCAACCGATAAAAAAGAATCCTGTACTACAGGATTCTCTGCCAGCGTCGGGTTACGCTGACAACATAATTCCGGGCTGCCGCAAAACCATCCCAATGGATGATTGAACGATACTGCTGCCCTATATCTGCTAAAAAATCCGGCAGTTTCCCCTTTCGGAAAACCCTGCCGGATTTTTGGCGCTTTACTGTCGGTTGACGATCCCAGAGGGCAAATGGGCGTCGGCCGCAGACAGCACAATGTAGAAAACCTTGTATTTTAATATATGTTTAAGTTTTTGCGGTCGAAAACCCAGGAAATATGCGGGTTTTCCTGGGTACGTGCAGCATGGACGCTGCCCCTCAGATATTTTTCCCAATATTCCTGGAGCCAAACGAAATTATTTGTCTATAGCCTGCTTTGCCCTTGCCGCCCCTTGTCATGGGAGATATTTAAAAGAAAAGAGCGGTGGCAAGTTCCGCTCTCATTCTTAATCTTCTTTTTCCTCTTTGTCCTTCTTCTTTTTGCCTTCAACTGATTCGATACAATCAACAATATCATCGCTTGTGAAATTTTTGGATTTTAACCACTCGATAAGGTTTAATACTTCTCTTGCTGTCATTGCTTTTAATACCTCCATTTTCCAATCTCCTTTCTGTTCATCAGATTTATTTGCCTCATCTGCTAATACTATTGTGGCATATTTAAACTATCCTTTTGAAATCTTTTCATCTACACACATTTCAATAAATGCGGATAAAGACATTCCAGCCGCCTTTGCTTCCGCTTGATACTCTGCTTTCTTTCCTTTCCCAGCCATAACTGTAATTCTGTCATATTTCTCTTTCTGATATTCATTCACATAAGCAAACGCCGCTTTTCTATCTGCAAATGCCATAAAAACACCTCCTACCTGATTCTATATTATCATTATCAAGAAATTCATTCAAGCATTTTTAAACTTTTTTATAAATATGTATTTGCAGCATATTTAAACTATTCTAATATAGATTTATTAAAGGAACTGAGGGTATGGGATATGAAGATATACCCTATTGGTTGCAAATGGAATTATTGAACGAATACCAAAAGATTAACAAAATCCCGTCCCTGCTGGATAATGCAGGGATAAAAAGAAACCAGGTATCGCCATCCCCACGCTTTTAAAAGCCTAAGGCAGCCGCTTTTGTTGTCCAGGTACATGTCCCTCTCATAGGGGTATGTAGCCACATCCGCGTATGGACTTAGCAGGGCTTTCCGTTTCTTTACCAGTTCCACATTCAGGTCGCTTTCATTTACCCCCGTTGCCTTACATGCATTATATCCCGGCTTGTGGCCGGATACCAATAAAATTTTCATCCCTTTTCCTCCCGTTCCCCTGCCTGGTCTACTTTGTGTTTTAATACGGCGATGTACTTTGCCAGCCATTCAGGCACTGGCGCGCCCATACGCCTGGCATTTTCAATGACAGACAGCATTTCATTTAATAGATACCATATTGTTACCATCCGGCCGAATACCGCCGTCACCGGCATGTCATACCCCATAGCCCCGGCCACATTGATGATTACATAGTCCATCACCATGGCCACAGCGATTACACAGAGGTAGCCCACCTTTTTAATAATCCCCTTGACACCCTTCTTGCTGTTCCATCCATAGGCCGGGTCTTCGGGGTGGTCTGCCGCCTCCGCCTTGCTGGCCATCATCCCGGTGACATAGTCCACAATCATCATAGCCATCAGGAGGAGCAGCATAGGAAATAAGAAGCCAAGCTTGGCGCTGATATAGGCCAGGATACCAGATATAAATACCTGTACCGTTTCTACATATTTCATTTCATCATCCTTTCCGTGCGACGTCGCACATATTTTTTGTAAGAAATTAATTCGTTCGTTGTATCGCCTCCTTTTCTTTTTTGCTCTACGCAACTTAGTTTGTAAAAAAATAAACAGAAAAATCCGAAAGTTTTTCCGCTTCATTCAAATCCATGGGACGAACATCGTTTATCTTTTGATTAATTGTCGTTTGTGCAATCCCTAACGAATTTGCGACATCTTTTTGAGTTATCTGCCATTCTTCTTTTTATTTTATTTGTGTTAATTACAATAACTTCTCCTTTTTCTTATATCAAGAGTAGCACTGCGCAACAATTATGTCAATAGCTCTGCGCAACTTTTTTTATCTTTTCTATTGCATTATGCAATGGAATGTAATATAATGTACTCCAATACGAGGTGATTAAACATGACAAATATAGAAATAGGAAAACGGATAAAGTATGCTAGGGATTTAAGAAAAGCCACCTTGGAAGATGTTGCCCAAAAAGTAGGAGTCACAAAATCCACCATACAGCGTTATGAAAACGGAAAAATCAACGCTATAAAAATTCCTGTTGTTGAATCCATTGCAATAGCGTTAAACGTAAATCCATCTTGGATTGTTGGAAAATCTGATAATATGGAGCTTCCGTCACAAAAAACAACTCAAATCATCCAATACTATGAAATGCTTAATGATGACGGAAAACAAGAAGCTACAAAACGAGTCAAAGAACTGACATATATTCCTCTATATAGGAAAAACAATACTCTAATCAATAAACATAACGAAATAGAGATATCCGAAGAAATTCAAATTTCTTCACATCCTCATTTTACCAATGTGCAGAAAGCCAAAGAGTATTTGAAACAGCGTAGCTGTTTAGCGGCGTTTCAATTCAACCAAAAAGAACCAACTGATTCAGATATTCTTACTATGGCGAATACCTTATGGATAACGTCAGACAAAGAATAAGTTTTTAAGTACGGGGGGTGGTTTTTTGGAAATTAGTGATAGGCGATATGCGAAAATCAAACATTATGCACAAAGTTTTTTAACTTGTTTCGAGCCTAAAAATCCGTTAGAATTACTAGACAAGCTTGATGTACATTGTAAATTCATCAATCTAAGTGAGGATCTTGGAGGTTTCACAGATAGAATCAAGCTTGCTGATAATGAAAACATATATTATGTTTACATAAATTCCAGATACAAGTATGATGATACCGCGAAAAATATTATCGTTGCCCATGAGCTAGGTCATATTTTATTACATTCAGCGGATTATCTAAATTTATTTGATACGGAAAGTTCCTCGATGGTAGAGGAATACGAAGCGGACTTATTTTCGATGGAATTAATGCCATCAATTAGACCCGTCGGATGTAATTACAGGCAATTTTCCCCTACAGCTTTGCGTAATTATATCTGTTCGATTATACGCGCAAAAAAGAGTGATTTTCTGTAAATCTTCATCTATCAACATGGAAGGCTCTGTTTATTAATGATTTTTTTTATACCACAAATATGTCCGTGACCAAAGCCGGACATATTCTGAAGCATCCAAAAATTCCACCAGGGCTGCATTTAAAAACTGTTCCGGGCTCCATGGCACAGCCTTTAAACTGAGAAAACCGCATATTTACGCTGCCTTAAAGACCATGCCCTGTTTAATGTTGAGTTAATAAAGCCTGCCCTTTATCATAATTAGGATTATCCACAGGCATCCCCTGTTAAACCCATTGCTTTGTGTCGCTTTTCCACTCTTTTTTCCATTCACTTCCACCTGCAAGCCCGTCAAAGACAGGCTCAAGAAATCTTTGAATATCTCCCATCACCACTGCAAATTCAAGGGTATCCTCCCGGAGATTCTTCAAAAAATACTTCCACCGCTTCTGTATGTCCCCATCCCCTGCCAGGGCCGCGACCCGCCTGAAACTGTCCCTGTCATAAGGGGTGCCCCGCTGCTCCAGGGTCTTTGCTAACGCCGTCTGAAGCTGCAGCCCGTCGAAGTCAAAAGCCCCCGCCAGATAATAAATATCATAAAAATCTTTCATCCTGCCTGTCAGCTCAAAACGCTGCAATATCCCATCAAACTTTTCCGCAATGGAGCTTTCCAGAGAATAGGTCTTAATAACAGGGGGTTCAAAGCCTGGAAGCTGCGTATGGATGGCCCGTTCTTCGGCATGGGGGACGATGACATCCCCCACCCCCATATCCACATCAAAAGGCACACGGACATTTTTGATCTGCCCGATGATCTGCGTACTGATACCGTGGTACTTCCTCTGGGGAGAAATTTCCTCAACCCCCTTCACCGACATCTCTATGTAATCATTCCCCGTGGGCGTATGGATCACCCTTTGAATCAGCCTTTCCACATCCTCCGGGGAATTGGGCAAACCCCTCAGCAGAAAGTCCACGTCAACGGTGGCGCGGCCTTTGAAATCGCTCAGTGCATAAATCAGCAGGCCGCCCTTTAAAATCAGCAAATCCCGGCAGCCGGATCTGGAAAGCCTCCGCAAAAATTCCTCCTGCACAAAAAGCTGCAGGCACTGCTGATAACTGATACCAGAAGCCCTTGCCTTATTTCTCAGCTTTGCCAAAACAGAAGCCGCGACGTCTGCCATCACAACCACACCCCTATCAATTCTTTCACCCGTTTCTGCACCCTCAGCGCCTTTGCATACTCCATAAGATTGGGGATATTCTTTTTCAAATCTTTCACATAATTCTGAACTGCCTTATTGAAAACTTCCCTGTCCATCTTATTCATATGCCGCAGCACATCGCAGATGGTCCGGTCACGGTCAAAAATACGGATATCCGCCCCATCCATGCGGCCCGCCGTCTCCCCCAATGTCACCAGTGCAGGCTCCACGCGGTAAGCCTTGATGAAGGGGTATTCGATTTTTGTCCGCTGCCTGGACGTGTTTTTATCAATGGTAATATTCCACTGGGCAGGATTTCTGTCACTGTACCGGTAATAAAAAAGGGCCGTTTCCATACAGAGCACCCCATCGGGAAACAGCCGGTTAATGATCGTAACCTCGCTTCCGCCAAGATCCTCCATCCAATGGTAATAGCCCCACTTAATCCTCTCAACCAACCCTTCATCCAGCATTTTCTGAATGTCAGCGTAATAAAACCCCCGGGAATTTAATTCCGCAGTCGTCATCACATACTGGTAATCCTGAAACATCTCTCTCCACATACAACTAGTCTTTGACTCCAACATGATTATCCCTCTGCCAAACGTCTGCAAGCATTTCATAAGTCTCATGGTTTAGTATAGTATACCCATTTTTTCATAGTAAGTCAATCATAGTAAATCAAACATGCTCAAGTCCATCAGTTGTGTGGTTTAATAAAAGAATGAAAATATTTTACACGATTATTGAAATCCAACCATATTCCCTATAATGTTGAGATAGTAAGTTTGTAAGTTCCTTTCCCAGTCTTGATAACAATTCCATCAACTTCATACTGATTAAGGATTCTTTGTAGTTGGCGAGTGCTGCAATTTAAGTGAAATGCAGCCTGTTGTATTCCTTTCAGTTCACCTTTACTGCATTTGTATTGCATATAAGTTAGTACACGCCGTTTCAAACTTGCAGGAGAAGCGTCAAGCGTTGTAATGGACTCCATTTTCCGAGTCAAAGATTCACATACCATCTGCAAAAATTGGCAGTTTTGCAGCAACACGTCTTTGTTTGTTTCAGTGGAAAGAGCAATGCAAGTCACATCCTCATTTGCTTCTGCATAAACATTGCTCGGATAGTGGGGGAAAATTTCCATTTCGCCCAGTAAATCATTCTCCCTGTCGTTTGCAAGGGAATATACCGACCCATCGTCTCTAATAAAATAAATATTTACAGTACCTTGAATGATAATTTGGAATAAATGTTTTTTCTGTAATGGCGTAGCAATAAATTCGCCTTTTTTATACTGCGTGACAAATAAATGTTCCCGCAAACCGCTCATTACGGATTCAAATTTCGTTTGCTTCAAATAGGTTTCAATGAGTGTGCCGTCATAAAATCTTTTCATGCATTTTCTCTCCAAACAGGACATGTGTCCGGGTTTTCTTCCTCATTATAGCGTACAATAAGAAGGATTACAAGAAGCAGAATGTGGAGGATTTAAGATAATGACAACGGTATTTGAAGAACAGAATATTTCAAAAGCAATTTTGCGTATGGGATTACCTGCCATGTTAGGACAACTCACAACTCTGATTTATAACATTGCGGATACCTTTTTTGTTTCCTTAACAGAAGAGCCTGCAATGATTGCTGCGGTTACTCTATGCACACCAATTCTTTTGATTATTATGTCGATTGCTTCTATTTTTGGTATGGGCGGCAATAGTGTGATTGCAAGACTGCTGGGTGAGGATAAAAATAAAGAGGTCAGAAGCACACTGAATTTCTGTCTGTATGCAATGGCGCTTGCCGGGATTATGATTCTGCTCGCCGGCCTCCTCTTTATGGAGCCCATAGCAAAACTATCGGGTGCCGATATAGAAAACGCGTCTTATACCAATGATTATCTGAAATATATTTTCCTTGGAGCGCCCTTTATTATCCTTTCCAACGGGTTAGTCCATCTCTTTCGCTCGATTGGCTTTATTAAGGAAAGCGCCATCGGACTGGCGCTTGGAAATTCAATCAACATCCTTTTTGACTTTATTTTTATCGTATTGTTGGGATGGGGAACGGCTGGGGCCGCCCTTGCCACATCCTTCGGCTTCTTCTGTTCCACAATTTACTATCTGGCCTGTATGATAAAAGCGGAAAGAAACAGGAATCACTTGGTATCGCTTTCCATAAAAAAGTTTGCGCCAAACAGAAAAATGGTGGGTAGTGTGGTGAGCATCGGGATACCCGGCGCGTTGATTACAGTTTTGCTCAGTGTTTCCAATATCGTTCTTAATAATTTTATCGGAATTTATGGTTCCGACTCCGTCGCGTCATACGGAATCGCCTATAAAGTCGATATGGTTCCGATTATGCTGTCAGTTGGTCTTTCACAGGGCATCGCCCCGCTTATCGGATATTATTACGGCGCAGGAAAAAAAGAGCGTATGTCGCAAGCAATGAAACTATCGACAATTTATGGAATCCTTTTGGGCGCAATCTTTTTAGCTGCATTTTGTTTGTCGGCGCCAATACTGGCAAGCATATTTCTCCATGATCAGTCACTGGTAGATCAAACGGGATATTTTATCAGCATTTTAAGTTTGTCGGCGCCAATGCTTGGTATCATCAACATGGTAACAAGTTATTTTCAAGCCTTGGGCGTGGCGGTAAAGTCCTTGCTTATTACGATTATGAGAAATGTAATACTATTTATCCCCGCAGTAATTATCCTGAATACTTTATGGCAATTAGATGGTGTTATCGCCGCACAGCCAATCGTAGAGACTTTTTTAGCGGTTATCTGTATGATAATGTATGTAAAAGATTCAAGTGTTAAAAAACCCGCCCCCCTTGACAAGCAATCAGATTCACAGTAAACGGCAAGCAGTCAGTCCAGCCCTGGAATTTAAGCGGTTTTACAACGGATCCCATATCACGCAAAAAAGCCGCCCTTTTGAGATATCCTCGGCCTCCGGGCGGCTTTCCTGATTTTCCTCTTTATCTTTTATAGATTACCTCTTTTCATACTCCGCTCCCCGTCATCCGGGAACCTGCCTATCTGGAAACAGTAACCCCGACTGTGATACTTCTGTTCTCCAGATTTTCCGCATAGACCCGGTGGAAACCGGTGACACTGACCGTAAATGTATGTCCATACATTCCAGTGCCGGTGACCCCCCGCAGAATACCGTTGGGCTGATCCAGGCCAACTCCTGTCTTTGCCCCCTGCGGAGACGGATTCATTGATACCACTATGGTATCTCCTTTACTGGCCCAGAAAAGCCCTGTCTCATAGATGACCCCGGCTTCCAGATTCCAGGTATAAGAGTTTACCCCCTTCTTATCCAGGTTGACCTCTTCGTCTGTCTCTATAATCTCCATATCACTATCCCGCTCACGGGTAAACTCTCTTCCATTTGCATCTTTCTCATCTACCACATAATCAGCTTTTTCATAAGTTCTTTCCATGGAAGCTTCATATACCTTCCTGTAGAGGCTCCCCACTCCTTCTCCTGCTGCCAGGGATGTGACTGCTGAAGCCAGTGCAAAGCACAAAACCAGGGCCGCTGTCAGAACCCTTCCCAGCCTTTTTTGTGTTTTCAGTTTCTTCATTCGTACAATCCTCCTTTTTAATTCCTTCCGACTCCTGGCCATATCCATACGGCCATAGGAACCTTTTATCTTCTTTGTCGCGCTGTATTTGATCACGACATCAAAGTACCGCTCTATCCCCCAACAGTTGCTGGAATCGTAACACATATATAAGTCACAGACACTGTCCCCCCAGATATCCACCTGGTGGACCAGCCAATGGACAAAAGGATTAAACCACTGAATCCGCACAATCCACGCGCAGATCTCCTTCATATGTAAATCACCCTGCACATAATGGCGCAGCTCATGCTCCAGGATGATTTTCAGCTCTTCCTCATTTTCAATTTTTTCTGGGATAAATATTTGATATTTTAAAAAACCGGAAATAAACGGAGATTTACAGTCTTTCAGTTTATAGATGGGAATATGTCTTTTAATATGGAGCTGTTCTTTGATCTCACCTACAATCTTTTTGGAACGCTCCCCGCCGCGTATACTGTATTTGACCAGCTGCCGCCTGGCATTTTGATGAATCACATACCGAATCACTTCTGTTACAAAACCAATCAGCCATACAACTGAAATCCATCTTGCCACCTCAATCAAAAGCGGCGTCGCTGCCAGCAGGCCACCTGCTTTCCCCTCACTGACAACCCCCATCCCGTACATCAGCCACAAAACCACCACCGGGATTAAATAGAAAATCAAAGTCGCATATAACAGCGAACGAATCAATTTGATTTCTCCGAACCGCTCCAGCCATATACTGATCACTCTCCAAAAGAGGAAAATCAGCGTACCTGTCAGAGAAGTCAAAAAAATCACCGTAAAAATACTAATCAAAATCATCCAGAATTCTCCTGAGTTCCTCTGCTTCTTCTTTTGTCAGTTCTTCCGCCCCGCCCAGAGCCATAATCCCATAACGGGCCATGCTCTTGTCCCAGAACTTTGCAATGGATTTTACCTGCTGCTTCATAAACTCTTCCTGAGTCACCAACGGTTCATATACCTTATAGTAATTGTCCGGTTTTGTAATATGAATATATCCCTTCTTCCTCAGTTTTTCAATGTACACTCCGATGGCCTGGGGCGTCAGCTTTTCATCATACCACTCCTGAAGCTGCTTCACAATCTTCGCAGTAGTCACTTCAGTTTCAATCGCCCAGATTGCCTTCATCACGGTCAGTTCTCGATCTGTCATCCGATTATTCTTTTTCATTCTGTCTCCCTGATCTTTCTTTCTGGTATCTTCAGCTTATAGACTATAGCATACCACATTGTATGAAAAATGCAAGAAAACATTGTATTTTTTTGAATTTTTTTACCTGTTAGTCGGATTTCTTTATTTATAAAACTTATTTTTCTTTATATTAGTATACATTCACAGGAGACAAATTTCAACCCTGTTTTCTTAATTATTAGAAAATTTTTTTAAGAACATCCCTGTAATGTTTCCTTTTATTTTCCCCTCAACACCTTATACAAAATGTCCGCCAAGGGTTCCATGGCGTTTTTCGCCTCCTCATAAGTATTGTTTTCTGTTCCCACCTCCACCAGGGTCGCCCTGGGAAGTACATGTTGGTTATAGCGGTATGCTTTTAAAAAGGTTCGTAAGGTCAGTCCCGGGTAATATGCCTCCGCCTTCATTTTCATCTGGAAATTAAAAGCCAGGTTTTCCGCCAGATAGGGGTTTTCCACATCTTCCAGAGGCCCCTCCGGGGTCTGGCACATTCCATTGAACAGCATAATTGGCGCCGTGGGCTTTCCGTTGATGTCCACCACCTCATGGCCTCCGGAATCCCGGTGGAGGTCGATTGTCACCTGGATACTGGGATATTCCGCCAGCGTCTTTTTAAGCATATCCAAAGCCATGGAATAAGAATCCGAATAGGGGAAAACTTCCGTATTGTGAATCACCTTGATTCCGTACTGTTCGCTCAAAAGCTGGGCCAGATAGTTCCCCACCCCCACCACAGTCATATCGGGATCTCCTTCCACGGAATCAGAAAACCCCTCGCTTCCGTGGGTATGGAACAAAAGCACCTGAGGTTCGTCACTTTCCGGAAGGGTCAAGTCTGTCCCCAAAAGGACTTCTGCATCCAGCTGTTCCGGGTAAACTGTTGTGGACTTATGTACATAAAAAAAGTTTTTCTTCACAAATTCAAAGTCAGAAAGCTGTTCCGCCGTATAGACTGTGCCGCGGATTTCTGTGGCCGGGCCTACAGCTGCTCCCGCCAAAACTGCCTCTCCTGCAGCTGCCCCGCTTTCTCCGGCCACCCCCTGGGTTTCCCCGTTTCCTTCACTGGAAGTCTCTCCGTCCCCTGTCTCTCCCGGATTTGGAACCGCTCCATTTTCCCCGGCCGTCCCTAAAGAGCCGTCCGGCCCTGCTGCCAAAATCCCTTCCACCGCGGCTGCCCCTCCCCCGCTTCCATTTTCGTCCTCCAAAGCAGCCAGATAGCAGGGGTCATCTTCTGCCTGGACTAAAGATGCCTCTTCTTTTTCCAAAAAGGAGGAAAGAGGCTGGACTCCGGAAGCCATCCGCAAAACATCGGATCCTCCGGTTTCCGCTCCTGGTTCCGACAAAAACGAGACAAGAAGCGGCCTAGCTGCAAAAGCCATCATCCTGGAAGGACCGTCCTGTAAAAGAAAAAAACCAAGAGCCGCCGCCAAAAAAACCGGCACTCCGCTTCCCCACATACTTCCCCGCCCGTTTCTCATCTTCAAATGACTTCCCCCTTCATGCTTGTCTTTTCCAGGCGGTTTTCCAGGGTTTCCCCTCTGCCCGCGCCCATACATCCTATGCACTGTGGGGGGTGGTTATGCAAATACCTGATTGATTCCTTCTGATATGATGTAGCTTAAAAGCTTTACCCGTTCATCAATATTTCCCGGCGTCACATACATGGGGCCAAGGCGCGGCTCAATCAGTTCCCGCACCATCTGATACCGTTCCGGCAGCGCCATACCATCCACCGCCTCCGCAGCATTCCCCGCCCCCGCGGCTTCCAGAAGCTCCGCCAGCGCATCCACTGTATCATACACAATGGCGGCGGCGGCCACCACTGTGGGGACGCCAATGGCAATGACCGGTATCCCCAGGCTTTCCTCTGTCAGGCTGTGCCTGTGGTTCCCCACCCCGGAGCCGGGGCTTATGCCTGTATTACTCAGCTGGATGGTGGTTCCCAGACGGCTCACGCTCCTTGCCGCCAGCGCATCCACCACCAGAAGGGCTTCCGGTTTCGTCTCTTCCACAATGCCGCGTATGATCTCCGCCGTCTCCATCCCGGTCTGGGCCATTACCCCGGGTACAATCCCGCTGATGGAAAAAGATGCGTCGCCTTTTCCCTCTTTTTTCTGTATCTCCTCTTCCATGTTCAGATGCCTTGTCATCCTCAAATTGTTTAACACCTGGGGACCCAGGGAATCCGATGTGACTTCCTGGTTTCCAAGTCCCACCACCAGCACCGATTTCACCAGGCCAAATCCGTCCAAAAGCTTTTTCACATACTCACTAAGAGCCTCCGAAATTTCCCGGTGGCAGCCTTCATCATGGACAGCCATCTGTTCTGCCTCCAGGGTGATGTAGCTGCCCCGTGGTTTCCCAATGGCTTCTTCACCCTGCTGATCCAAAATCTCCACCCAGGTCACCTTCACACCGGAAGGCCCATGGACAGACTCCTCAATATTTACCCCAGGGATACTATCCTGCCCTTCGCGGCATGATTCCCTGGCTTCCAGCGCCAGGTCCGTATGCACCTGCATCTCCTTTTCTTCTACCTGCTCCAGAACTTCATCCCGCATATCGCCCTCTTTCCTTTCTCCCGGATTTGCAGATATTTTTCCCGTGCAGGCTTGAAATTATACTTAGCCCCCATAGTACAAAGAATCCTGCTTGCAGGATTCTCCGTCTGCGGCGGGTCGCTTCAGCGATATAATCCCTCTCCGCCGCAGTGCGATCCTCACGGAGCGTTTTTACTTTATAGGACGCAGTTTCCTATAAAGGTACAAAAATTGCGCTTTGCGCAATCGCCGCGCGTGAGCGGGCCTGAAAGGCTAATTTCCTCTCCGCCAACTGCGCATCCCCCGGAGGGTTTTTTACTTTATAGGACGCAGTTTCCTATAAAGAAACAAAGATTGCGCTTTGCGCAATCGCCGCGCGTGAGCGGGCCTGAAAGGCTAATTTCCTCTCCGCCAACTGCGCATCCCCCGGAGGGTTTTTTACTTTATAGGACGCAGTTTCCTATAAAGAAACAAAGATTGCGCTTTGCGCAATCGCCGCGCGTGAGCGGGCCTGAAAGGCTAATTTCCTCTCCGCCAACTGCGCATCCCCCGGAGGGTTTTTTACTTTATAGGACGCAGTTTCCTATAAAGGAACAAAGAATCCTGCTTTGCAGGATTCTTTGTTCCTGGATTTTTTATGTGGCAGAAGTGTCTGTTTTTTCCTCCGCCTGAACTTGTTTCTTTTCCGCGTATGTTTTCTTGCCTACCGCCCCCGCCAAAAACAGGCTGCCTTTGGCACAGGCCGGCCCCACCAGCTCATAAAGGACACTGGAAGAAAGAATAATCGTGGATAACAACATTCCCATCTCCTCCGGCAGCATCCGTCCGGCCAGCACTGAAAGGCCGATGGACACTCCAGCCTGGGGCACCAGCGCCATGCCCAGATACCTTCGTATTTCCACTGGCGCCCCCACCAGACGGGCTCCCAGGAAAGCGCCTGCATATTTTCCTACAATCCGAATGAAAAAATAGCTGATGCCAATGATTCCGGCCGTCTGCAACATAGGCACGTTCAGGCGCATACCGGAACTGACAAAAAATAAAAGATACACCACCGGCGTAAAATGGTTCAGCTGCACAAAGGGCTTCTTCGTCCCGCCCACATTGACATAGACCATCCCCATCACCATGCAGGCCAAAAGCGGGGATACATCAAATGCAGAACAGGCTGCCGTGAGAATCAGAATCAGCGCAATAAGCAGAAGAAACCTCCGCTCTTTATCATGGCGTTTATCAATCAAAATATGTAGAAGGAACCCAAAAAGGCCCCCAAGGAGGATGGCCCCCAGGTTAAAAAGCAGCGGTTTCCAGACTGTCCACATCCCCGCCCCATTTCCCACGGAAGCATTTACCACAGCCGTGCACACACTGAAAGCCAGAAGCGATACCACATCATCCAGGGCCACCACCTGGAGGATGGTATTGACAAATTCCCCTTTCGCCTTATACTGGCGTATGGTCATAATGGTGGATGCCGGGGCTGTGGCCGAACCGATGGCTCCTAAAAGCAGCGCAAACGGAAGGGAGAGATGGAACAGATATAACATGGATAAGGTCACTAGGACAGCCGCAAAAAGCGCCTCCATGACAGTGATGGCCACCACCCGTTTTCCATTTTTCTTTAAGGCCGACAGCTTAAAATACCGCCCCACGCCAAAAGCGATGAATGCCAGTGCAATATCCGCCACAAATTCCAGATTCCCCACCATATCGGCGGGAATCAGCCGGAGGCCGTAAGGTCCCACAGCCACACCGGCCAGGATATACCCGGTCACATCGGGAAGGCGGAGTTTTTTTGTCACAACTGTAAATAAAAGGCCAGCTAAAACCATCACAGCCAGCACTGCAATCACCTGACTGGAAACATGTTGGAATAATTGAATAAACATAATTTTCCTCCGAGGCGGGAGCATCGTTTCGATTACCCTTTTCTTCTTTTATTTTTTTATTCCTCTTTTTCCGCTTTCACGAGCCATTCACGGATAAAGTTCCCTACCCTGTCCCGTTCAATTTTTAACGGGATACTGATCTCCCCGTAAAGGTTATCCTCCGCCAGTTTCATATATTTTTCATCAATATATGTGATTTTCTTTCCTTCCTGCTTTCTGCTTTTTTTCCGCAGGTAGATGGTCTTGATAATCT
The DNA here is from genome assembly GCA_948470255.1 of uncultured Lachnotalea sp. Lineage (GTDB taxonomy): Bacteria > Bacillota > Clostridia > Lachnospirales > Lachnospiraceae > Lientehia. The sequence goes on along the minus strand of CAOKOS010000002.1, from coordinate 31,593 downwards.
TCACCCATTCCCTACATTCATACCGCCTTGCCACTTCCCGGTACTGTTCTTCCCTCTTCTTTTCATTGGCAATCCACATGGTTTCTATATCAGGGATTTCGTCAAGAAGCGCTTCCACCTCTTCTATCGTAGAAACCCTTCGTATCACCAGCTTTTTGCTGTCCACCGGCACATAAATCCTGCTTCCTTTTGAATACACAGGCTCAAGCTCATAATATAAAATACCCTTTTTAAGCTCCGGAATTTCTGCCACATCAACCACCCTGCATACACCATTATGGTCACATACAATAATTTCTCCCACCTGGAACATTTGACGGCCTCCCTTTCTTTTATATATTTTCAATTATTTTTATTTTAGCATTAAAACCCTTTTTTTGTAAGAGCATTTCCCAGATTCCTCTCTTTTTTGTGAAAACTGTCAGGAAAAACCGGGGTGGTTCTTGTGCAATATTTTATCTTTTCCTTCTCTCTTGACGGAAAATTGGCCATTGGATACAATAAAAGAGACTATTTTACGCAAAAGCGGATCCACCGGCTGTGTCCAATGGAATGACTACGCCAAGGGAGATAAGACAAAAAAATCAGGAGAACCCATGAATGAAAAAATATTGATTGTTGACGACGAACAGGAAATTGCCGACCTGGTAGAAGTATACCTGAGAAACGACGGGTATCTGGTCCGCAAATTTTATAATGCCCTGGACGCCCTTTCCTGTGTGGAAACAGAGGAAATCAGCCTGGCAGTCCTGGATATCATGCTGCCGGACATGGACGGGTTTGCCCTCTGCCAGAGAATCCGGGAAAAACATTTGTTCCCGATCATTATGCTGACTGCCCGTGGGGAAGATTTGGATAAGATCACCGGGTTGACCCTGGGGGCGGACGATTATATCACAAAGCCCTTTAACCCGCTGGAATTGATGGCCCGTATAAAGACCCAGCTTCGCCGCTACACCCGGTACAACCAGAATCCGTCCCGGGGCGCCCAGGAATGGGATATCCGCGGCCTTCATATTTCCAGGGACAGCCACCGCTGTACGTTAAATGGGGCAGAAGTTTCCCTGACGCCCCTGGAATTTAATATTCTCTGGCATCTCTGCTGCCACCGGGGCACCGTGGTTTCTTCCGAAGAGCTTTTTGAGGAAGTGTGGGGAGAAAAGTATCTGGACAGCAACAATACGGTCATGGCCCATGTGGCCAGGCTCCGGGAAAAGCTTCATGAACCGGCGCGCCGGCCAAAATATATCAAAACAGTCTGGGGGGTTGGTTATACCATTGAGTAAGAAAGCTGCAAAATACCCTGTGCGGAGCAAAATAACAAAACAACTGGTTTTCCAATACTTCCTGTCACTGGCCGCCTTCGTGGCCGGCCTCGCAATCTTGTGCCTCACCATTGTCTGGGCCGGGCACAATCTGATCACCTGGCAGGATACAGACTTTCTCTACTACTTTTTTAAAAGGCTGGAGAATTATATCTTCCCCGGCTATCTCCTCTCCTGCCTCATCGGGTGGGTTGCGATCACGTTTTCTTTTATTAACAGGATTATGCGCTACCTGGATGAAATGCTGGACGCCGCCAAAAGGCTGGCCGGCCCGGAGCCTTCCCCCATTATCCTTTCTGATGTACTCAAGGAGCTGCAGGATGAATTAAACCAGGTACGGGACCGTTCCCTGGAAAATTCCCGCCTTGCAAAAGAGGCGGAACAGCGGAAAAACGACCTTGTCATCTACCTGGCCCATGATCTGAAGACACCTCTCACCAGCGTCATCGGTTATCTGTCCCTGTTACACGACGAATCCCAGATTTCCCCGGAACTTAAAAACAGATACCTGGGAATCGCCCTCTCCAAAGCAGAACGGCTGGAGGAACTGATCAACGAATTTTTTGATATCACACGTTTCAATTTCACCACCCTCATCCTGGAACCGGAACAGATTCATTTAAGCCGTATGCTGGAGCAGCTTGCCAGTGAATTTACGCCCATTATGGCAGAAAAAGAGCTTTCCTGGCATTTAGACATCACTCCCGGCATCCAGGTATTTTGTGACTGCGGTAAGCTGGAGCGTGTCTTTGACAACCTGATCCGCAACGCCATCAATTACAGTTACCCTAAAAGCCCCATCCTGCTTTCTTTAACCCCCGTCCGCGGCTATGTAAAAATCGCCGTTAAAAATCATGGGCGGACCATCCCTCCAGAAAAGCTTGACCGCATCTTTGACCAGTTTTTCCGCCTGGATTCTTCCCGTTCCTCCGCCACCGGAGGCGCCGGCCTAGGCCTTGCCATTGCAAAAGAAATCACGGAACGTTTCGGCGGCTCCATCACCGCAGAAAGTTTTGATGAAAGCATTACCTTCACCGTCCTCCTGCCAATACTGCAAAAATCATGAAAAAACAACGCGCATTATTTCAAATACCCCATCAGGACCATTATATAGACATTCATAAATCCTTAAACATTTCTTGAGAAAAACGTCAGTCCTTCCGTAGGAAAACCACAAACCTCAGCTCCTTTCTTTTGATAAAATCAGCTTACTTAACAGACAAAAACATTGGATTTTATGAAAGGAAGGATAAACATGAGAAAATTAAATATCCTGGTTTTCTTCGGAGGCTGCTCCTCTGAATACGAAGTTTCCCTGGAATCAGCCCATGCCGTCATCCAGAATTTAAACAGGGACAAATACCGCCCCATCCCCCTTGGCATCACCATGGACGGCAGATGGTTTTACTTCCGGGGCAATGTGAAAAAAATCCGGGACAATACATGGTGCAATGAACACGATGCCATTCCCGCCATCCTCTCTCCCAACAGGATTGACCACAGGCTGCTTCTTTTCCCCGGCGAAAAAACCGAATCTATTCCTGTAGACATAGCCCTTCCCATTATGCACGGAAAAAACGGGGAAGACGGCACACTGCAGGGGCTTCTGGAACTTTTCCATATTCCCCTGGCCGGGTGCGGTTCCCTATCTTCTGCCCTCTGCATGGACAAAGACCGCGCCCATAAACTGGCGGCCGCAGCAGGTATCCGGATCCCCAAGTCTGTACTTTTAAACCAGGGGGACTCTCTAAACCGCGCCCTTTCTTTTGCCATGGAAACAGGCTGGCCCCTTTATGTGAAGCCAGTCCGCTCCGGTTCTTCTTATGGCATCACAAGAGTCGAACGTATGGAAGAACTTTCCGATGCCGTTTCCCTGGCTTTCCACTATGACAGCCAGGTGATTCTGGAAGAAAACATTGATGGTTTTGAAGTGGGATGTGCCATCCTGGGGACAAAAGACTTGATCACCGGGGAACTGGACGAAATCCAGCTGTCCGAGGGATTTTTCAATTATACGGAAAAGTACACCCTCAAAACCTCTGCCATCCATGTGCCTGCCAGAATAGACAGGGAAGTTTCCAAAAACCTCAGGGAAACGGCAAAAACCATTTACCGCGCCCTGGGCTGTTGTGTTTTTGCGCGTGTGGATATGTTTTTAACTAAAGAAGGGGAAATTGTCTTCAACGAAGTCAATACCATCCCCGGATTTACAGAGCACAGCCGCTATCCCGGTATGATGAAAGCGGCAGGTTACTCCTTTTCCCAGCTCCTGGACCAGATCATAAGATTGGCGGTGAGGCCATGAGAACCATTACATTGTCCGCGGGCCAGGTTCACATGGGAAGCCTGATTATCGTAAACCGGGATCACCAATGCCCGGAACTTCTCCAGGAAATGGAGCCACTCCGGAAAACCCACCTCCAAATGGAGGGAACCTCCTCCATCCGCCTCTTAAGACGGGCAGCCGTCCTTTTTACAGGCCTCATGGATGAAATCGGCGGCTGGGAGCAGATTATCCCTGTCAGCGGATACCGCACTCTGAAGGAACAGACCTCCATATGGGAAGATTCCCTGGCAAAAAACGGGCAGGCTTTTACGGACGCATATGTGGCCTTTCCCGGCCACAGCGAACATCAGACCGGCCTTGCCCTTGACTTGGGAGTCAAAAGTGATTCCATTGACTTTCTCTGCCCTGATTTTCCAGACACCGGCATCTGCTTGACTTTCCGGGAACGCGCCCCTGAATACGGCTTCATCAGGCGCTATCCTGCCGGAAAAGAGTCTGTAACTGGAATCGGCCATGAGCCATGGCATTTCCGCTATGTGGGAACGCCCCATGGGGAAATCATGGAACGGGAAAAACTGACTCTGGAAGAATATCTGTTATTTCTGAGGAATTTCCCTTACGGAAAACGTCCATTCCTTTTCACAAAAGGGGAACGCCAGATTTCTGTCTCCTGGAAAAAGGCAGACAAAAACGGGACAACGCAGATTTCCGTAAGCAGCCGCCTCCCTTACGCAGTTTCCGGCGACAACATAGATGGCTTTATCATTACAGAATGGAGGGGTTGACATGTCGGAAGAAAAATCGCTTTTTGGAGCGCTGGACTATTTTCGTATTGCAGCCGCCCTCCTTGTCGTCGCCATCCACATTGCCCCCCTGGAAGCAGTCAGTGAAACTGCCGACTTTTTCCTGACCAGGGTTCTGGCCCGTCTGGCTGTGCCTTTCTTTTTCATGGTGACAGGATATTTTATCCTGGGAAGGGATGGGACCCCCTCCCGTCTCCGGCGGTTCCTGGTGCGTACTTTGCTATTCTACCTGGCCGCCATCCTCCTTTATCTGCCCTTTGGCATTTACGCCGGACACTATGAACATATAACTTTTGGATCCGCACTCCGTATGTTCCTTTTTGACGGCTCTTTCTACCACCTGTGGTATTTCCCTGCCTGTATCCTGGGAATCCTCCTGGCAGCAGCCATGAAGCGGTTCCTTCCTTTAAAGGCCATGGCAGCCGCCTCCGGCATTTTATACCTTTTAGGGCTTATGGGCGACAGCTACTACGGGCTTACGGCGAAAGCGGCGCCTCTTGCCTCCTTATACGGGGCCGGGTTTAACCTTTGGTCTTATACCAGAAACGGGCTTTTTTTCGCTCCTGTTTTCCTTTTTGCCGGCGCATGGATATCCGCACATAAAAAAGAACCCTGCCCTACAGGATTCTGCGCCTGCAGCAGGATGGGTTCTCTTGCCGGGTTTTTACTGTCCTTCCTTTTCATGTCCGCGGAGGCTTTTTTGCTGCGCCATTTTAAGGTTCCCCGCCATGACAGTATGTATTTGTTTCTCGTTCCGTCCGCATATTTCCTGTTCCGTTTTTTGCTTTCCATGGAATGTAAACCCAATGCCAGGCTGCGGACCGTCTCCACCTGGATCTATCTGCTCCATCCAGCCTTGATTATTATCCTGCGGATGGCGGCAAAACCCCTTCATCTCACCTGGCTCCTGGTGGACAATCCTCTCATTCAGTTTGTCTGTGTGTCCGCCATGGCTGTGGGAGCCGCCTTTGCCATAGCAGCCTTCAAACAGCAAAGCATCCGATGGAAAACTGCTGAAAGCCCCCAGGTAAACTTTAGGAAAAACAGTGTTTCTTTGGAACCTGGCAAACGGGCATGGATTGAACTTGACCGGGCAGCATTCCGCCACAACATAGCATATTTAAAGAGCCTGCTTCCTGAAAACTGCCGTCTGATGCCAGCCCTGAAGGCCAATGCCTACGGCCACGGCGCCAGGCTCATGGCACAGGAATTAAACCTGCTGGGCGTTGATGCTTTTTGCGTCGCCTGCGCTGCAGAAGGCGTCCGGCTCCGCAAATGCAAGGTCACAGGGGAAATCCTGATCCTGGGCTACACCCATCCCTCCCAGTTCCCTTTGCTCCACCGTTACCATCTGACCCAGACTGTGGTTGACGCCTCCTATGGCGCCCGTTTAAATGAATTTGGAGAAAAGCTGCATGTCCATGTCGGCATTGACACCGGAATGCACCGTCTGGGCGAACGAAGTGAAAACCTGGAGCGTTTACAGCGTATTTTCCAGATGGAAAACTTGGTTGTGGACGGTGTTTTTACTCATCTGTGCACCAGCGACGGACAGACTGAGGAAGAAGAAGCTTATGCAAAGCTTCAGGCCTCCCAGTTTTACCGTACTGTAGAAGCCCTTGAAAATCTGGGATGCGTCTGCCCTAAAATCCACCTTTTATCCAGCTATGGGCTGTTGCGCCACCCAGAACTGGCAAAGGACTATGTCCGGGCCGGAATTGCCATTTACGGAGTTTTGAGCGGCAGCGAAGACACAAAACGATGGGGAGCTTCCCTGAAACCGGTACTTTCCTTAAAAACAAGGATTGCCGCCGTCAAAGAACTGCTGCCCGGAGAATCTGCCGGCTATGGAATCTGTTATACCGCACGTGAAAAACGCACTCTGGCCATCCTGGCAATCGGCTACGCCGACGGCCTGCCCCGCTCCTTTTCCTGTGGGAAAGGCTTCGTCCTGATCAGAGGCAAAAAGGCCCCCATCATCGGACGCATCTGTATGGATCAAACGATTGTAGATGTGACTGAAATCCCGGACGTGGCCGCCGGAGAATCTGCCGTTCTCATCGGCTCCCAGGGCGAATGCCAGATTACTGCTTGTGACTGGGCCCATGCCGCAGGCACCATCACCAATGAAATCTTAAGCCGCCTTGGGGGCAGGCTGGAGAGGATGTGGAAAGAAGAATAAAAACCCTTGGTTTTTGCTGCAGCGTCAAATAGTATGGGAGGATCCGTTTCATGCGCAGATGCCGTGAATCTGGCAATGCGCACTGCACGAACCCTCCCGTATTATTTGAAAGTACTCATAAAATATTTGAAATTTAAAACCCAGCACTTCTCTGTCATACGTGTACGGCCCGGTATAGTGCTCTCCTCACGCGGCCATAGACTTCATAAAGGCTACAGAATTTATCTGCATAGACGATCACCATCCCCTCCATACTTCTCGGCGGCACAGGTGTCAAAGGCCACATGTGGCGAAGGACAATATTCTGCTCCTTGGGCGTTAAATCAAAATATTTCCTGGCATTCTTCATGGCCACCCGCGGATGGGTAAAACCATGGATATGGTTTCCTTCCGTATGCCAGTCGTAAAGAAACAAGTCATGGAGAAGGCCCGCCCTGGCTGCCGCCACATAATCCAGCGAATGTTTCCGGCAAATACAATAACTCAAATAAGACACCTGGATGCAGTGGGCCTTTGTCGTGGTATTCCCGTGCTGGATATACTGATCCATGGACTGAAAAACCGGATTTTCCATAATATCCTTTACACAGGACATATATTCCTTATCCTGGCTGTATTCCTCTTTCCGGATCCAGGATTCATTTCTGACCCATGTGACAGCCCTCTCCTTCCCCTCCCCATGGAGGATAAAAGAATGGGGAAACTCCTTCTCTCTATAAGACACTGTACAGTTCCTCATACTTTCTTGCAGAGCTGACCCAGGAAAAATCTCTCGCCATCCCTCTGTCAATGATCTTATTCCACTCACGCTTCCTGTTGTAATACACATCCTTCGCATACAGAATACTTCCCAACATCTCATGAGCGTTATAGTTTGCAAAAGAGAAACCTGTCCCGGCGCTCTCATATTCATTATAAGATTCCACCGTGTCCTTAAGCCCTCCCGTTTCCCGTACAATGGGAACCGTGCCATAGCGCAGGCTGATGATCTGGCTCAAACCACAGGGTTCAAATAAGCTGGGCATCAGGAATGCATCGCAGCCTGCATAAATCTTGTGGGACATGGCTTCCGAATAATAAATATTGGCTGATACGCTGTCCCCGTATTTCCAGTCGTAATGCCGGAACATATTTTCATATTTTTCATCGCCTGTTCCGAGAACCACAAACTGCAAGTCTTCCGAACAAATCTGATCCATCACGCACTGTACCAGATCAAGGCCTTTCTGGTCAGTCAGCCTGGAAACAACTCCGATCATGAATTTCTTCGGGTTGACCTCCAGCCCCAGCTCCTTCTGAAGGGCAGTTTTATTTTTCACCTTTTCTTTGCGGAACGTCCTGGCGTCATAATTGGCGGCAATAAAGGTATCTGTAGCCGGGTCGTATTCCTCATAATCAATCCCGTTTACGATCCCCCACAAATCACTGCTTCTGGCCAGCATCAAGCCGTCCAGCCCCTCGCCGTAAAAAGGCATCTTGATTTCCTGCGCATAAGTATTGCTCACCGTCGTCACCTTATCTGCATAGACGATGCCGCCTTTGAGCATATTTCCGTTGTTGTAGGATTCCAGCTTATCCGGCGTAAAATAATAATCCGAAAGCTCCGATATCCTCTGGATCACGGCTACGCTCCACACTCCCTGGAACTTCAGGTTATGGATTGTCATGATAGATTTAATTCCGCGGTAAAATGGATTGTCGGCAAATTTATCTTTCAGGTGGACAGGAATCAAACCTGTCTGCCAGTCGTGGCAGTGGATGATATCCGGCCTAAAGTCCAAGACCGGAAGGGCGGAAAGCACTGCCTTGGAGAAAAATGCAAACTTTTCCAAGTCGAAATACATATCAGTATAAGGTTTTGCACCGCTGAAATACCACTCATTATCTACAAAGTAAAAGGTAATTCCCTCATGTACAATCTGAAACAGGCCTACATATCTGTCCTGCCACATATAATTCATGTAAAAATTAGTCAAATACTGGGCTTTCTCCCTGAAACGTGCAGGAATACATTGATAATAGGGGAGAATCACCCGGACGTCATATTGATCCTTATCAAAATACTTCGGCAGGGAACCTGCCACATCTGCAAGACCACCCGTTTTAATGAACGGGACACATTCCGATGTTGCAAACAAAATTTTTTTCACTCTGACACCTCCAGAAAGACCAATTTCCCTTTAAACCCCATTTATACTCATTATACTAGATTCCTTATAAATTGGGAAGCGGTTTTTCTGATATCCGCCATATTTTTCACATCACCGGTTCTTATATTCCAGCCGGATCTTGTCCGCAATCAAAGCTACAAATTCTGAATTGGTCGGTTTTCCCTTCCCAGTATTTATGGTATATCCAAAAAGTGCGTCAATGGTGTCCATTTTTCCCCTGTTCCAGGCCACCTCGATGGCATGGCGGATGGCTCTTTCCACTCTGCTGGGTGTTGTCTGGTGCATTTTGGCAATGGTTGGATACAAGAGTTTTGTAATGGAATTTAACATTTCCATATCTGATACTGACAGAATAATGGCATCCCTTAAATAACCATATCCTTTGATATGGGCCGGAACGCCGATTTCATGGATTAAATTGGTCACATCTGTCTCCAGATTCCTTTCGATGTACTGTTCTTTACTCTCATAAGGCGCAATTTTCCGCGTTTCCGAACTCCTGTGTTTCCCTTTTCCAATATGTTTCATTCTGTTTAATACCATGTCTGAATCGAATGGTTTCATAATGTAATAAGATGCGCCCAGATGGAAGGCATCCTCTGTAATCCTTTCCTGCCCGATGGCAGTGATCACGATAAACTCCGGCCTCTTTTTTAATGCCGTATCTTTCCCCACTTTCTCCATCACCGATAATCCGTCCAACTTCGGCATAATAATATCGAGAAGCATGATATCCGGTTCTTTTTCCTTTATCAGGCTATAGGCTTCTTCTCCGTTGTTTGCTTTTCCAACCACCTCAAATTCATCATCCCTGCTGATGATATTATCCAATAGCTGCAAAATTCTTTCGTTGTCGTCAGCAATAGCCACCTGTAGTTTTGCCATTTTTCTTCCTCCTTTTTCAAATGCGGTGGTACTTACTAATTATAAGAGAGAAGAAGGAAGAAATGCAACGAAAAACAGCCGCCGGAATCGACAAAAGGAACTCTAAATTTGTCGATATCCGGCAACCGTCTTATGAAAGGTACACCAGTTTATGCAAAAGCTTTTACCACCCGCTCCAGCTCTTCCCTGATTTTAATGTGCTGGGGGCAGACTTCCTCACATTTTCCACATTTTAAACATTCTGCCGCGCTCTTCCTGCCGTGCTTTCCAACCAGCCACGCCTCCTGGTTCTTTGCCGCTGCCAGATTGCTGTAAAGGGTCAGGTAATTGTAGGACGTAAACGAACCTGAAATCCCGATGTCCCCCGGGCAGACCTTGGCACAGTAATTACAGGAAGTACAGGGGAGCAGCGGGATTTTGCTCAAAGCCACCCTGGCTTCTTTCAAAACTTCCCTCTCCGCGTCAGAAAGATTTTTAAAATCCTTCATATAGGACAGGTTATCTTCCATTTGTTCCAGGTTGCTCATACCGGAAAGGACCGTAATGACGCCAGGAAGGTCGGCGGCAAACCGGACGGCCCACGAAGCATAGGAAGCATCCGCATCTGCCTCTTTAAAAATCTTTGCCACAGACTCCGGCGGGCTGGCCAGCATACCGCCTTTGACTGGCTCCATAATCACCACCGGCTTTCCATATTTCCGTGCCATTTCATAACAGGCCCTGGACTGCACCGCCGGATTTTCCCAGTCGCCATAATTGATCTGGAGCTGGACAAATTCCGCTTCCGGATGGGCTTTCAACAGCTCCTCCAGCTCTTCCGGCGTAGAATGGAAGGAAAAACCCATATGTTTAATCAGGCCTTCCGCCTTTTTCTCTTTCACAAAACTCCATATATCAAAATCATCGAAAAAGTGGGTCCTGCCCTCTCCCAGATTGTGAAGCAGGTAAAAATCAAAATATCCCGCCCCCGTCTGTTTCAAAGATGTCTCAAACTGGGCCACCGCCTCTTCACGGCTTTTGCAATCAATCCAGGCTGCAAGTTTCGTTGCCAGCTTAAATTTCTCTCTGGGATACCGCTCCACCAGAGCCTGGCGGATGGCATCTTCACTGCCTGCATAAGCCCACGCCGTATCGAAATAAGTAAAGCCTTCTTCCAGAAAACGGTCCACCATTTTTTTCGTCTGCTCTATATCAATTTCTTCCCCGTTCTTCGGCAGCCTCATCAGGCCGAATCCCAGCTTTTTAATTTCCTCTCCCAAATATGCCACTGTTATCTCCTCCTTACCGTTGAATCAAAACTTTTCCTGTGTTATAATCATACCATTGGCAATGTCTTCCACTGACTCGAAGTCAGCCGTCTCTCACCTGGACATTCCCCTAAAACTTATGGAGGCAAAAGATGACGTATACCATAAAAGAAATTTCCGAAAAAGTCGGGCTGACCGCCCATACTATCCGTTTTTACACCGACAAGGGCCTCCTGCCCTGCAGCCGCGATAAAAATAACCGCCGCGTTTTTGACAGCGAATCCATAAACTGGCTCCGTACCATCCAGTGCCTGCGCAAATGCGGCATTTCCATTGAAGATATCCGGGCATATTCCGCCCTCTGCATGCAGGGGGATTCCACCCTAAAAGCCCGCTATGAATTTCTGAAAAAGCAGCGGGACATGGCCCTAAAGCGCGTAGAAGAGGCAAAGGAATTGGCCGATTATATGGAATACAAGGTTCAGCACTATGAAGATGTCCTGGCTCACAGGATTCCCGACGACACCAATCCTGCCGCCAAAAAGGCTTAACCTCCTTCGGCCAGCCAGGGGCCGGCCCCGCCGGGATCCGTACTGTCTGTACAGATTATACTTCGATCAACTCATACTCCCTGGTTCCATAACCCATCTCGACAGCCCGCTCAATGGTATGGATACCGTTTCGTGACTCCACCCGCTCCAGGAAATGGGCGCGGCCGGGATCATCGCATCCATAGACCAGATCCAGGCAGGCCTGGTCAATGGCAATGGGATCAAGGGAAACTAAAATCCCCATATCTTTTATGCAGGGGTCTTCCGCCACTGCGCAGCAGTCACAATCCACAGACATATTTTTCATCACGTTGACATACACGATATTTCCTTTGAAATATTCCACCACAGAGGATGCTGCCTCTGCCATGGCCTCCAGGAAGGAATCATGATCCGCCGTCCAGAAATTGGCCGGATCCCCTAACCCATGGATGTACCCCTTTCCATATCCAGAAGCCACGCCGATGGAAAGCTGCTTCAAAGCTCCGCCGTACCCCCCCATGGGATGTCCTTTGAAATGAGAAAGCACCAGCATGGAATCATAATCTGCCAGATGTCTTCCCACAAAATTCTTCTGGATATTTTTCCCTTCCGGGATGGGAAGCTCCATGTCAGGGCCTTCACTGTCCAGAATCTCCACCGGGAATAAGCCGCTCCAGCCATGGTCTTTCAGAAGAGCCATATGCCGTTCCGTGGTATTTCTGGCCCCTTCATAAGCAGTATTACACTCTACAACCGTCCCCTTCACATAATCCACCACCGGTTTCCAGAAATCCGGCGTCAGAAAATTCTGGTTCCCTTTCTCACCGGAATGGACTTTTATGGCTACCTTCCCACCAAGTTCCTTCCCGGCCATTTTATAAAGCTCCAATACTTTTTCCGGAGAAATTTCTTTTGAAAAATAAACCTTTGCTTTCATAAACCTCCATCCTCCTGTCTAAATAATAAATTAAAAATCATATTTTTATGATACTACCTTAATCCCACTCGAAGTCAAGCTCTTTTTTCAATTTTCTTCTGTTATTTCCAATTTTTACAAAATGAAAATCCGCAAAACTGGACTTGTTAATTTTTCAAAAACTGGATATATCAAAAATGCCATTTGTCGGTTATCATAAGGGAAACACACACCCGGGATGTTTTTTCAAAACAAGATAAGGAGAACAGCATTATGGAACAGGCCAAAATACAAAAATCAGAAAAAAGCACGATCCTATCCCTCACTGTCACCGCCCTTTTTATTGCCCTGACTTATCTCTTTACGGCTTTTATCAACGTCCGCCTTCCCATTGCAGCCAACGGCGGCCTCATCCATCTGGGCAACGTCCCCCTGTTTATCGGGGCCATCCTTTTTGGAAGAAAAACCGGCATGGCGGCCGGCGGAATCGGCATGGGGCTTTTCGACCTGCTTTCCGGCTGGACCTTATGGGCACCTTTTACCCTGGTAATTGTAGGTATCATGGGATATACTGTCGGGAAAATGACAGAAAAAGAAAACCACCAGAATTATTTCTGGTATACGGCAGCCATGGCGGCTGCCTGCATCATTAAAATCGCCGGCTATTACGCCGCGGAAGCCATTCTTTATGGAAACCTGCTGTCCCCCGCCGCATCTATCCCCGGAAACCTGGTTCAAATCGGCGTGGCGGCAGTGATTGTCCTGACTGTCATCGGCGCTTTAAACCAAGCCACAAAAAAAGCAGGGCTTAAATAGGCCCGGAAAGGAAACCACCATGTATAAAATCATGACGCCCGGCCCCACCCAGGTGGCCGAAAATGTACGCCTTGCAAGGAGCTTTCCCTGTACCAACCCTGATCTGGATGAAGATTTCGTGGAATTTTATAAGGAAACCTGTGAAAAAATCAGCAGCCTTCTCCACACGGAAAATGAAACCCTGATCCTGGGTGGCGAAGGCATCCTGGGGTTAGAAGCTTCTTGCGCATCCCTGACAGAACCGGGCGACAAAGTCCTGGTGCTGGATAACGGTATTTACGGAAAAGGCTTTGCCGATTTTGTCACCATGTACGGCGGCCTTCCAGAACTATATACGGTGGACGACAGGAATGCCATTGATATCACAGCTCTTGAATCATTCCTGGAAAAAAGCCATCACTATAAATATGCAACCCTGGTTCACGGTGATACCCCCAGCGGTATGCTCAATGACATCTCCAAAATCTGCCCGCTTTTAAAACAGTATGGTATCCTGACGTTGGTGGATTCCGTCTCCGCCATGTTCGGTGAAGAGGTCAATGTGGATAAAAGCCAGATTGATTTCCTGTGCGGAGGTTCCCAAAAGGCGGTGTCTGCCCCTCCCGGCCTCACCTTTATCACCATCAGCGCCGACGGCAAAAAGGCCATGGAGGAACGAAAGACTCCCATTGCTTCTTTTTATGCAAACCTGAAGGTGTTTGAACATTATTATGAAGAAAAATGGTTCCCCTATACCATGCCCATCAGCGACATTTACGGGCTCCGCGTTGCCATTGACAATATAGAAAAAGATCCACAAATCTTAACCCGCCATGCTTCCATCGCTTCTGCCGCCAGAAAAGCAGTGACTGAGTCGGGGCTGAAACTGTACCTGGAAAGCGGCTTTTCCAACACGGTAACTGTCTTTTGCGTACCGGAAGGAACCACCGACAAAGATATTTTGGAGGCCATGAAAAAAGATCACCGTATCATGCTGACCGGTTCCTTCGGAAGCCTGGCAGGAAAAGTGATCCGCATTGGCCATATGGGCGAAAACGCCAATGTCCCCGATATGGCGGAAGTATTCGGCGCCTTGAACCAGGTATTGGAAAACCTTGGCGTCCCCCTAAAAGCCGACATGAAAGAAGTGTTCTTTAAGAGCCTTTCCGGCCCGGCTTAAGTTCTGTCTGTCTGAAAGAGAAACATCCCTCCCAGGATTAAGATCCCTCCTAGGACTGTCTCGATTCCCGGCACCTCCCCTTTGGCAAAAAAGCCGATGAGGCTGGCCAAAAGGGGCTGGGCAAGGACACTGCTGGTAGCCGCGTTGATGGTCTGGGCGAAAGGTTAAATGCCGTCACATAACAGGCAAAGCCCACAAAACCGGCGCTTTGGCTGAAAAAGCTTTCCTGGGCATACTGGGTAAAGAGAAAAGCCGTGGCCCAGAAAACTGTGGCCACACTTGCGTAAATAATATAAACATTCTTTTTTTCTCCATTTTTATTTTGTCTCCGCTTTTACAGCCTGTGCTTTCACTGCTTCTGCAAAACGTTTTCCTTGTATCCATTTTCCAAAATAGTAATAACTGCTGATTCCAATGTGGGTAACAATCCAGCTGAAAGGAAATGCCAGATGCACCACCCGGATATCATAAATAAATGACGATACCACAAAAATAAAACTGACTCTGGCCACACACATGCCAATGAGGCTCACCACCATGGGCACGACGGCATGTCCCGAAGACAACACTGCCCCGTTGAGTACTTCGTTCCAGGAAAAAACAATGTAGAGAGGAAGCTGGTATCGGATCTGCAGCGCCCCAAAGGCGATTGCCGATTCCGTATCCGTAAATACGCGGCAGACTGGCTCCGCCCAGATATATATAAAAAGTGTCATGGTAATGGTCACGCCAGAAGCAATCCACATGCAGATTTTCTTCCCTTTTTTTGCCCGTATGTAATCCGCCGCGCCGATATTCTGCCCGGCAAAGCTGGTGAGGGCCAGGCTCAAAGCAGATATCATGGCGTACAGGTAGCCTTCTATTTTAAAGAACAGCGTACTGCCCGCCATGGCCTCCATGCCAAAGGCGTTGATCCTGGACTGGACAATCACATTGGAAATGTTGATCAACACCATGCGCATCCCAGCCGGAACGCCAATCCGGATCACATAAGCAGTTTCTCTCCGGTAAAGGCGAAGCTCCCGCACCCGGAGCCTGTAGGCTTTATCCAGCTTTGTCAGTTTAAGAAACACCAGCAGGGCGGGAAGCACCTGGGAAATGGCTGTGGCAGCCGCCGCCCCTTTGACGCCCCAGCCGAAACCAGGTACAAAAAGAAGATCCAGGCCCACATTGATCACACCGGAAGCCGCCAAATAAATCAGAGCGCTTCTGGAATTTCCCATGGCCCGGAGGATTCCGCTCCCCATGTTGTAAACCATGACGGGAATCATTCCCATAAAATAAATCTGAATATAATCCACTGCCAGAGGAAGCACATCCTCCGGAGTACTCATTAAAACCAAAAGTTTCGGAGCCAGAAAGATTCCGGCCGCCGTCAGAAAGGCCCCTGACAAAAGCCCCAGCGTAACAGCCGAGTGGACGGTACGGAAAAGCCCTTTTTCATCCTTCCTTCCGAAAGCCTGGGACACGGCGATACTGGAACCAGTGGAAAGGCCCACAAAAAGATTAATCATCAAATATACAAGCTTATCGCAGGAACCAATGGCCGCCAGCGCCCCAGCCCCCACGCTGTGGCCTACAATGGCGGCATCCGCCGTACTGTAAAACTGCTGCAGCAGATTGGAAAACAAAAAAGGCAGCGCAAAAAAAACCAACTGCCTCCAGATCACACCCTGGGTCAAGTCTGTGACTGCCCCGGCGCCCTTCTTTTTCATACGTTTTTCCTCCCCCAAATAACCCCCGAAATGCTTTCTATATAGACTATCCTTTAATTCCTATTGCAAAAAGCAGATGGAACTAAATCCATCTGCTTTTTCACGTCGGAATGACAGGATTCGAACCTGCGGCCTCTCGGTCCCTAACCGAACGCTCTACCAAACTGAGCCACATTCCGATTCAGATTTGGCTCTTTATTTTTCCCAGAACCAAATCCTCATATACTTTATCACATATTTCTTATTATGGCAAGTGTTTTTTTCAATTTCCCTGCCAAATTTTTCCGATTGTTTTCTGATACCGTCGCTTGACAAGGACATACACGCCCTGAGCGACGGTAATTTCACAAATTATCAAACCGGCGGAAATATTATGCCAGCTTCTCCTTCGCTAACTGGGCCAGCTTCGCAAAACCGGCGGCATCATTGACAGCCATGTCCGCCAAAACCTTACGATTCATTTCGACCCCGGCTTCTTTAAGGCCATACATGAAACGGCTGTAAGACAAACCGTTCATCCTGGCTGCTGCGTTGATACGGGCAATCCACAGCTGTCTGAATTGTCTCTTTCTCTGCTTCCTGCCTGCATACGCGCTGGTAAGCGCCCTCATCACAGACTGCTTTGCTACTCTATACTGCTTAGAACGGGCGCCTCTGTAGCCCTTCGCCAGCTTTAAAACTCTATTGTGTCTTTTTTTCGCGCCTAAACCGCCTTTAATTCTTGCCATTTTAAGTCGTCCTCCTTCTTTTCTCACGAAACATCCATATAAAATTTCTTCACCGACACAAATACGGACAAATGTTTCGCAAAAGATATGCATCCAAAATCAGAGATTTTGGCTTATGCACGGACAGCGCAGCAAGTGCACAGTCCTGTTGTAAGTTACTTTCACAGTAATCAGTAGGGTAAAATCTTCTTCATCACTTTGGCGTTTGAGGAAACTGCCACCGTTGATTTTCTAAGATTTCTCTTCCTCTTCTGAGACTTCTTGGTCAGGATATGGCTCTTATAGGCCTTCATTCTCTTTAATTTGCCGGTACCGGTCTTTTTAAAACGCTTTGCTGCTGCTCTGCTGGTTTTTACTTTAGGCATGATTCTTCCTCCTTAATCTTTGTCTCAGGTATGACCCTGTTGTCAACGTTTTTCTGATAAAAACATCACGAGGCTTCTTCCTTCCACCTTCGACGGTTTGTCAACTACCGCAATGTCAGAAAGCTGTCCTGCAAAGTCTTCCAGGATGTGTCTGGAGTTATTCATATGGCTCATTTCCCTGCCGCGGAACCGCAAGGTCACTTTTACCTTGTTTCCTTTCTGAATGAACTTCCTGGCGGCGGAAATCTTTGTATTCAGATCATTTTCTTCAATATTGGGAGAAAGACGCACTTCCTTGATTTCGATGACCTTCTGCTTTTTTCTAGCCTCTTTTTCTTTTCTAGCCTGTTCATAGCGGTATTTGCCGTAATCAATAATCTTGCATACCGGCGGTTTCGCCATGGGAGCGACCTTCACCAGATCCAGCTCCGCTTCACGGGCAAGCCTCTGGGCTTCCTTTGCTGACACAATCCCAAGCTGCTCTCCATTTTCGCCAATCAGGCGGACTTCCTTGTCCCTGATCTGTTCATTCACCATTAACTCGCTAATAACCCGACACCCCCATCAATCATATTATACAGGGAAGTTCTTTCCCTGCCTGCTGTCTGGAGCACATACCGCAACATCATAAATGTCCCCTATGCCTCCCGTACACATAAATAAAGTGGATAGAAGAACTATCCACCAAAATCCCATACGCCGGCACACCAATCTCCTCTGTGCCAGCCATAAAACTATAGGAACCCGAGTCGCCCGTATGGCGCTAAGGTGAGAGCGGATACTCTTCTTTTCTCAATACAGCCTCTATAGCATACCATGCCTTACGCCATATGTCAACTATTTTCTACTCTTCTGTATATCTGGCCAGGAACTGTCTTGTCCTCTCCGCCTCCGGCGTTTCAAATATCTGCTGCGGCGTTCCCTGCTCCACGATCTGTCCGTCATCCATGAAAATCACCTGGTCAGACACATCCCGTGCAAAATCCATCTCATGGGTTACAATGATCATCGTCATCTTCCGCTCTGCCAGCTCTTTCATGACTCGCAGTACTTCCCCCGTCAGTTCCGGGTCAAGGGCCGAAGTGGGTTCGTCAAAACAAAGGATATCCGGGTGCAGGGCCAAAGCCCTGGCAATGGCCACCCGCTGGCATTGTCCACCGGAAAGCTCATGGGGATAACGCTTCATTTTTTCTCCCAGCCCCATCTGTTTAAGAAGCTCCGCGGCCTGTCCCTCTATCTCCTGATGAATTTCTTTTTTTCTCGCCTTATAGCCTTCTTTTTCCTTTTCCAGAAGCTCCCTGGCCAGCATCACGTTTTTTAAAGCCGTATACTGGGGAAACAAATTGAAAGACTGGAACACCAACCCGAAATGAAGCCTTTTTTTCCGAATCTCCGACTCCCTTTTCGTATCCCCGTTCATTCCGTCAAAAAGTGTTTCCCCATTTACCCGGATCACGCCTTTATCCGGCCTTTCCAAAAAATTCAGGCACCTGAGCAGCGTTGTTTTCCCGCTTCCTGAGGAACCGATCAGGGAAAGAGCCTGGCCTTTTTCCATAGAGAAGCTGATATCTTTAAGCACCGCGGTCCGCCCAAAAGATTTGAAAACATGTTCTACTTCTAAAATTGCCATTGCCATCCCCTCCTTATCTGAAATAATTTAACTTTTTCTCCAACTTGCCAAGCAGCACCGTCACCAAACCGCTCCAGATCAAATAATAAAACGCGGCGCAAAACAGCGGCCAGATGGCTCCTGAAATCCCCTGGCTGCCTTTCATAAACGCCTGGCCCGCCCATATGATCTCCTGGAGCGCAATGATCCTGGCCAGGGAAGTATCCTTCACCAAAGTAATGATTTCATTGGACATGGGCGGCACAACACGCTTGATCATCTGAAGAAGTTTTACTTTAAAGAAAATCTGGCGTTTTGTCATACCCAAAACCAGTCCGGCCTCCTCCTGCCCCACAGGAATGTTCTGAATCCCCCCCCTGTATATTTCCGAAAAATAGCAGGCATAATTGATGATAAAGCTGATGGATGCAGCCAGGAAACGTCCCGCTTCCCCACTTCCCCAGATATTATTTTTAAACACCAGCCCCGGAAAATAGTAGACAATAAGAAGCTGAATCATAAGAGGGGTTCCCCTGATGATCCAGATAATGATCTTAGTAAGCCAGCTTAACGGCTTAAACCGGGACATGGAGCCAAAAGCAATGACCAGCCCAAGGGGCGCTGCACCGATGAGCGTTACAAAAAAAAGTTTCAGCGTCTGTAAAAAACCGATGTTTAAGGCATGTAAAACGATCGGCAGCTGTTCCATAATCAGTTCCATAGACTTCTCCTGTATTTCCATATAAGCCCCTGTGGGCAAAAGAAGCTGCCGCAAAATATGAAGTATTTTGCGGCAACCTTCTCAAAACCTGTAGTCTGCCCTTTACTGTGCAATGACAGCGGCCTGTACGCCGTAAGTCTCTGCACATTTCATCAGGGAACCGTCCCCATAACTTTTTGCGAAAAACTCGTTTAAAGCCGCTGTCAGGTCAGAGCCTTTGCGGAAACCAACACCGAACACTTCCCCGTCATCGCCATTTAAGATCACTGTATAAGTAAGGTCGGCATAACTGGTCCCTTCTCCCACCATGGCTCCCGCCATCAGGGAGTCGACAATCGCTGCGTCTGAAGTACCGGCTGCCACTTCCATCAGCGCATCTGCCTGCTGGCCCACCTGTGTAAACTCAAGTCCCAGTTTTGTTGCTTCCGCCTCGCCGGCGCTTCCCGCTTCCACGGCAAAAGACAGTTCAGAAAGGCTCTCCACATCCTGATATTGGTCAGCCTTGTCCGCAGGTACAATGACCACTTGGCTGTTCTGGCAGTAAGGCTTGGAACAATCCATAGAGCTTGTCACTTCATCTGTTAAGGTCATACCGTTCCAGACACAGTCAATGCTTTTCCCCTCCAGCTCAAAAATCTTATTGTCCCAGGCAATTTCCACAAATTCCACTTCTACGCCCAGGCTTTCTGCAAAAGCTTTTGCCATATCGGCGTCAAAACCGATCCATTCGCCGTTTTCATCTTTATAATCCATGGGCGCATAATCTGTGATCCCCACCACCAGGGTCCCCTTCTCTTTCACATAAGCCATGTCGCCGTCGGAAACGCCTTCTTTTGTTTCTTTTTCTGCCTGGCTTTCTTCGCCTTTTGCCGCTTCTGTTGTTTCCTTTGCTGCTTCCGTCCCCGCCGGCGCAGCAGTTTCTTTTGCCGCCTCCGTAGTCTCAGCTTCCTTTTTGTCGCCGCAGCCTGCAAAAAGCGCCATTGTCAATAAGACTGTCATCAGCAATGCAATCCCTTTTCTCATCAATCAGTTCCTCCTCTTTTTGTCATGATCTTGTTGACTATGCAATAGTAGCACATTATCATAGTAAAGCGCAAGTATTTTTTTAAGTATTTTTCTGCATTTTTCGGAAAATAATAGCAATAACCGCTTCCCTTTATGAATGGCGGTATGTTATAATAATTTCTGACTTTCAGACAGTAAAACCAAATTTATGTTAAGGAGTGATTTGTTATGGAGATTACGAAAGACATTAAATATGTAGGCGTCAATGACCATGATGTAGACCTTTTTGAAGGTCAATACGTGGTTAAAAACGGGATGGCTTACAATTCTTATGTGGTTCTCGATGAAAAAACAACCGTATTTGACACAGTTGACGCTCATTTTACCCATGAATGGCTGGACAACATTGAAAATGTGCTGGCCTCCAAAAAACCGGACTATCTGATCATCCAGCACATGGAGCCGGATCACGCCGGAAGCATCGCAGGCTTTATGCAGGTGTATACCGACACTACCATTGTTTCTTCTGAAAAAGCTTTTGCCATGATGAAGCAGTTTTTCGGCACCGATTATGAGGACAGGCGGGTGATCGTAAAAGAAGGCGATACCCTCTCTCTTGGAAAACATACCCTCGCGTTTGTGGAAGCCCCTATGGTCCACTGGCCGGAAGTGCTTGTCACCTATGATACTTGTGACAAAGTCCTGTTCTCTGCCGACGGTTTTGGAAAATTCGGCGCCCTCGATGTGGAGGAAGACTGGGCTTGTGAAGCCCGCCGCTATTACATCGGTATTGTGGGCAAATACGGCGCCCAGGTTCAAAGTCTGTTGAAAAAAGCCGCCGGGTTGGATATCCAGATTATCTGTCCCACCCACGGCCCCGTTCTCAAGGAGAATCTCGGCTACTATCTGAACCTTTATAATATCTGGTCTTCCTACGAAGTGGAAACAGACGGCATTGTCATCGCTTACACCTCCATCTACGGCCATACAAAAAAAGCTGTGGAGGTCCTGGCTGACAAGTTCCGTGCAAAAGGCTGCCCCAAAGTCGTGGTCCATGACCTGGCCCGTTGCGATATGGCCGAAGCTGTGGAAGATGCATTCCGCTACGGAAAGCTGGTCTTAGCCACCACTACTTATAATGCAGGTATCTTCCCTTTCATGCGCGATTTTATTGAACATTTGACAGAGCGCAATTTCCAGAACCGTACCGTTGCCCTGATGGAAAACGGAAGCTGGGCGCCCATGGCGGCAAAAGTCATGAAAAATATGCTTGCCGGATGCAAAAAGCTGACCTTTACAGATACCACGGTCCATATCAAATCCGCACTGAGCGAGGAAAGCAACGCTCAGATTGAAGCCCTCTCCAATGAGCTTTGCAAAGATTACCTGGCTCAGCATGATGATACGGCTGACAAGAATGACCTGACTGCATTATTTAATATCGGTTACGGTCTGTATGTTGTCACCTCCAGTGACGGAAAGAAGGACAACGGCCTCATTGTCAACACGGTTTCCCAGGTTACAAATACACCCAACCGGATTGCCGTCACCATCAACAAGGCCAATTATTCCCACCATGTGATCAAACAGACCGGCATTATGAATCTCAACTGCCTGTCCACGGACGCCCCTTTCTCCGTGTTCCAGACATACGGTTTCCAGAGCGGACGGAATACAGATAAATTTGTGGGTATCACTCCTCTCCGTTCTGACAACGGACTGGTGTTCCTGCCTAAATATATCAATTCCTTCATGTCCTTAAAGGTAGAGCAGTACATTGACCTGGATACCCACGGAATGTTTATCTGCAGTGTCACCGAAGCCAGGGTGATCACCAATGTGGAAACCATGACTTACACCTATTACCAGAAAAACGTGAAACCCAAGCCCCAGACAGAAGGAAAAAAAGGCTTTGTATGCAAGGTTTGCGGTTATATCTATGAGGGGGACGAGCTTCCCGATGACTTCATCTGCCCTCTCTGTAAACACGGCGCTGCCGATTTTGAACCCATCGGATAAAAAAACTTATTTATAATACCCAGAAAAAATCCGTCTATGTCCAAGGGAAACACGCTTCCGCTCTCAAAAACTCGCAGCGGTACTAAGAAATTTTCCGCATTAACATTTGAAAATTTCAAGTACCAGAGGTTTTTGAACGGTTTCCCACCGGACATAGACGGATTTTTTCCGGGCATATATTATTGTCCGCTGTTCCTGAGGATCACAGGCGCCTGGGCATTATATGTACTGTTATGGAGAAATTCCCTGCCGACCTCTTCCCCGTCTTTCATTGTCACCAGATCTGTCACCACCCTGTAGCCCTCCTTGCCATAACTCTTGTATTTTTCTTCTCCCGGTGAAAGGGAATCATCTTCCACGTAAGTGGGTTCCGGCACAGGAATGGTTTCCTGGATATGGGAATCCATCTTCACGGTGATTCCTTCTTCCAAAACCGGAATCCCATAAATATAGCAAATCACTTCCGGCCCGTCGGTGTCCAGAAGCACCAGGATATTTCCCGATGAATTATTTTTAAACTTCAAATCAGAATAAGGATAGGAGATCATAGCATCCTCACCGAGAGGCACGTAGGATACCGTCATGCTGTGGTTTTTTCTCTCTGTTGTTTCAAGCCCTGCCATAATGGCCGCATTATAAATGGTGGAAGACACCTGGCAGACACCCCCTCCAAATTCTGCAACCACTTCACCTCTGGAATAAGTGGCCGCCTCTTTATAGCCCTGTTCCTCTGTCGTTTCGCCCACTACCTCATTCATAGAAAACACTTCTCCAGGTGCCACCAGTGTATTGTCAATGGTGGAAGAAGCCAGTTTCACATTGTGATCCCTGTCGTCACTGTCCACCTGGGCTTCTGTACGGAATTTGGCTAAACAGACATATTTCTCTTTTGCCTCTTCCATATGAAGTTCCGGTGGAATGGCCGAAACTTTCCCCACCAGGACTGCGTCATAATCTCCCGCCTCAATGGCAGCCTTCATCTGGACAAGCAGGTCTTCCCTGTCCACCTGCCGCCCGTCTTCCCCTTCTGCGTATTGAAATCCATCTTCTGGGTCGTAACCTGTCATGGCCGCATTTTTTGCCGCCACGTCGAACAAATCCGCCGCTTTGTCGATGGCTGCCCTGGCCTCTTCTTCCTCATAAGAATCCCTGACGCTGAAATGCCTTGCACTTCGCTGTAAAGACGTGATATCGGAAAGCCTCTCCTCATCCGTCCCTTCATGGCCCAGGGAAAAGGCTTCTGCAAGCACTTCATCCATATTGTTGGACATGATATTGTCCAAGTCATAACGCTCACCACCGCAGTCGATTTTCATGGCCCAGGTATGTTCAGCGGTTACTGTCACTGCCTCCACTTTTGCCCTGGCCTGTTCCATATTCAGCCCTTCCAATGGAACATTTTCCACAAAAATCCCTGCGTAAAAAGTCTCCACCGGAGCCAAAGTCTTTTCTCTTTCTATGGCCTTTTTTATAAAAAAGACACCTGTCACTGCGAATACCGCCATCAGTCCCACAAAAGCCATACAAAAAACAGGCGCTTTCTCCCACAGGCTTTTTCTCTTCTTTTTTCCGGTATGTCTGATTTGTTTTCTATCCATGCTGACGCTCCTTAAAACTGAGAACCTTACCGACCCTTGGCAAAGACATACACGCCCGTGTATGCTTTGATTAACCGACGGTATCATCTATACTTTACAAAAAATCCTGGAATTTGTCCATGGAATCTGTTGCACATTTTCTCGATTTCGTTTATACTGGTAAAAGTAAAATCAAGGAGGATATATATACATGCGACATCTTTTAAGCCCTCTGGACTTCTCAGTGGATGAGCTTGACCGGCTGATGGATTTGGCCAGCGACATAGAACTTCATCCAAAAAAATACTCAGATGCCTGTAAAGGCAAAAAATTAGCCACATTATTTTATGAACCAAGTACCCGCACCCGTTTAAGCTTTGAAGCAGCGATGTTAAATTTAGGGGGCAGTGTCCTTGGTTTTTCTTCTGCCGATTCCAGCTCTGCCGCCAAGGGAGAGAGTGTTTCCGACACCATCCGCGTCCTCTCCTGCTATGCCGACATCTGCGCCATGCGCCATCCAAAAGAAGGGGCGCCCATGGTTGCTGCCATGAAGTCGGGGATTCCTGTCATCAATGCGGGGGATGGCGGCCACCAGCACCCTACTCAGACATTGACGGATCTTTTAACCATCCGTTCTTTAAAGGGCCGTCTCGACGGTATGACTGTAGGACTCTGCGGCGACCTGAAGTTTGGCCGTACCGTCCACTCTCTCATTGAAGCCCTGGTCCGTTACTCTGGTATCCGGTTTGTACTGATCTCTCCTGAAGAGCTTCGTATTCCCAGCTATATCCGCGAAAATGTGCTGGACGCAAAGCAAATCCCCTATGAAGAAGTCCGGGATTTGGAAACTGCCATGCCGTCCCTGGATATTCTCTATATGACCCGCGTCCAGAAGGAACGCTTTTTCAATGAAGAAGAGTATATCCGCATGAAGGACTGCTATATCCTTGACAAAGCCAAACTCAAAACGGCCAAGCCTGATATGAATATCCTCCACCCCCTGCCTCGTGTCAACGAAATTTCCGTGGAGGTGGACGACGACCCCAGGGCTGCTTATTTCCCCCAGGCCCAGTACGGCGTCTATATCCGTATGGCCTTGATCCTCACCTTGTTGGACATCGCTGTTTGAATCTGATATCATGATATGCATTTCTCAGAAAGGATAGAATCTTATGTTAAATATCGGCGGATTGAAAGATGGAATTGTCCTGGACCATATCCAGGCAGGCAAAAGCATGGATATTTACAAATATTTAAAGTTGGATAAACTGGACTGCCAGGTGGCCATCATAAAAAATGCCAGAAGCAATAAAATGGGCCGAAAGGATATCCTGAAAATCGAGGGCGGGCTGGACGTGGTAAATCTGGACGTGCTCGGGTATATTGACTGCAACATCACCGTCAATATCATCAAAGATGAAAAAATCGTGGAAAAAAAAGTGGTTCGTCTCCCCCAAAAATTGACCAACATTATAAAATGTAAAAACCCCAGGTGTATCACTTCCATTGAGCAGGAGCTTCCCCATGTGTTTTTCCTTGCCGACGAAGAAAAGCAGGTATACCGCTGCGCATACTGCGAAGAAAAATATAAATAAATATTCATCACAAAATATTACACCAAAAGAAGACCGGGGCAAATCTGTCCACCACACAGATCCGCTCCGGCCTTTTACAGGTACTCATCGTCATAAGAAGCCCTTTCAAAACCAGGAAAAGCATACCCTCCGGGTACCCCAATATGGCCATTCGGCCTTACAAAAAGGTATAGGTATCATAAGTATGATCATAAGTCTCCCGCTTGGAAAGCCAGTTAAGGAGGAATTTTTCTGCCAGGCTGTCATGGGTGATGGCTTCCCTGGCCTCCCCCGGGGTATACCAGGCGGCAAAATCCACTTCCGGCGTCATCCCGCTTAAGTTATCAGAATCCACAATACTGGCGAAATTCAGCATAAGGGTGTTGCTTTTCTCAAAATATTCACTCATATTAAAAATACAAGCCGTTACCTTGAGGCCCATTTCCTCCTGAACCTCTCTGGCCAAAGCATGTTCAGCTCCCTCTCCTTTATTGATATATCCGGCCACCAGAATATTCCTGTCCCGTCCATACTGTTTAATCAGAAGTATCTTCTGCCCTGCCGGATTATAAACCATGGTACTGATGGCAGTGCTGAAGGCCGGGAACCTCCACGCCTTACATTTCTCACACCAGGGAATCATCCCTTCCTTTTCCAGATACCGCAACTCAAGCCTTGTCCCACACTCTGTACAATAAGACATTATCCTCTCCTTTTCCCCTCCTGCCTGCGGTACAAAAAAACCACTGAGGCAGCGCTTAAAAAGCCAATGACTGCTCCGGCCAACACATCTGTAGGGAAATGGACCCCCACATACAGCCTGGACAGGGCAAGTACGAAAGCAAGTCCCAAAAGGACATAGCCCCAGGCCCTCTTTCCATGTGGAAGAATCAAACATAGGGTACAGGCGGCAGCAAATGCGCATCCTGAATGGCCGGACGGAAAAGAAAAGTCCTTAAGCCTGCCCACCAGCGGAATCAAATCAGGAAACTGGTCATAAGGCCTTACCCTCTGCACCAGATTTTTAAGGCCCAGGTTTAAAACTACGGCATCCACTGCCAAGGCTGCTAAAACAAGAAAACCATAAGTCCGTGTCTTTGGATAAATGGCCAGCGCCATTCCCAATACAATAAAGAACCAGCCGCCGTTTCCTAAAAAAGTAATTCCCTTCATCAGGCCGTCCAGCCAACCGGCCCGTATGTATTCCTGGATAAAGAACAAAATATCATGTTCCAGTAATGTGAGCGCCTCCATGTCGTTCCTCCCATCCTTGTCAATGCTTATAGTCTACCACAAAAAACGACAGGAGGCTATATGAAGATTCTTTCGTTTCCATATTTCGCCCTGCTATGGAGAAAACTCGGCTGCTGTCCATTCGAATCTTAAGAAAACGCTGTCTTCTGGAATTTTAAAGCGAAAGGTAAAAACTCCTTCCTGCAACTGCGCTCTCTGTTAAATCAAGGCGGGGTCCAGATGAACAGCAGCCGAGTTCCCTCCATAAATATTAACCGCTTACGGGCCTTAAAAACACATATCCGGGCTTAATCGTCCCCTTCTTTCTGCCTATAGCCCTTACAGATCTGGATTCCCAGCACTCCGGCCAGAATCAGGACTGTACAAATGACCTGGTACAGGTAAAAGGGTTCCTTCAGAAACAGCACACCGAAAATCACAGCCACCGGCGTAGCCGCATTATACCAGGCTGTCGCCCGCAGTGCAGACATGTGCTGTAAAATATAACCTTTTAACAGGGCGGCAATAAAGGTTCCGCCAAGTCCCAAAAATAGAACAGAAGCCACAAATTTCCAATCCCCGAAAGCCGCCAGGATCATCGGCTGGTCTATGGTATGGGTTCCCAGCTGGACGGCCAGGATCACCGCCGTAATCCCCAGGGAAATCAAGGTGGAAGAATAACTCAGTTCTGCCGAAGAATATTCTTCCCTTAGGGAACGGATAATGACGCCATTGGCCGCTTCCATGATAAATGCAATAAACAAAAGCAAAAGGCCGCGAATATCAATGCCCCTCACACTGTCGGAAGAACCAATCAAAACCATGGCCATTACCGAACCTGCACTGAGGAACAAAAATCCATTCTGCAGCAGCGTGGTTTTTTCTTTCAGAAAAACCCTTGCAATCACCTCTGTCCAAATGGGCACAGTGGCAATCATCACGCCGTTGACCACCGACGACACATACATGACTCCCCACAACTGAAATACATAACTTCCCGCATAACAGATACCGCTCAAAAGCAGCATCCCCCATTTTCCCTTCCCCTTATAGTGCACATGGACGATTCCCGTATGGTGCATTACAAAGTTTCCGACTACTGCTAAAAAATACCGGATCACAACAACTAAAACCGGAAGTTTATAGGCAACAGAAATTTTGCCCACTGCAGATACGGCCCCCATGATCAAGGTAAATCCAACTGCACATGCATACGCAAACCATGCATTTTTTTTCATACTCTTCTCCTTTTCCCCTAACCCCCTCAAAATCCTGGCAACGAGGGGTTGGGCGCCCCTTCTCATCTGCCCTCTTGCTTCGGTTTATGTCCCTTGCATACTTGTACGCCGATCACTCCGGCCAAAATCAATACGGTACAGACAATCTGATAATAATAAAAGGGTTCTTTTAAAAATAATACTCCGGCAATCACAGCAGCCGGTGTCCCCGCATTGTACCAGACTGTAGCCCGCAGCGCAGACATATGTTGTAAAATATAACCTTTTAGAATTCCCGCTGCCATGGTTCCGAAAATCCCCAGGAACAGGACTGCCGCCACAAATTTCCAGTCTCCGAAAGCCGCCATGACTGTTTCCATTTCCACCACATGAAATCCAAGCTGCGCTCCCAAAACCACAGACGCTATGGCCAGGGAAATCAGGCAGGAAGCAAAGCTGATCTCCACGGCAGAATATTCCTCCTTCAGGTAACGGATAATCACACTGCTTAAGGCCTCCAGGAAAAACGCGCCTGTCAGCAACAAAAGCCCTCTGATATCAAATCCCCGCGCCGAATCAGTAGAGCCGATTAAGATCATAATCATAACAGCCCCGGCGCTAAGAAGCAGGAATACGTTTTGCAGCAATGTTGTTCTCTCTTTCAGGAAAACCCTGGCCAGGATTTCCGTCCAGATGGGTACTGTCGCCATCAGTACCCCGTCGATGACGGAGGGCGCATACATCAGCCCACACAGTTCAAGAAGATATGTTCCCACATAACAAATACTGTTTAATAAAAGCAGCCCCCGTTTTTTCTTTCCGCGATAATGCACCTTGATCATTCCCATACGCTGCATTACAAAATTCACGGACGCTGATAAAAAATACCGGATCACAATAACCAGTACTGGCAAGGCATAAGAGGCAGATATTTTGCCCACCACAGAGACGGCCCCCAAAAGCAGGACAAAGCAAACTGCACACAAATATGTAAAACCCATCGTCTTTTTCATATGTTCCCCTTTTAAGGCTTCCCTTCCCCTGTACCTCTTCTCTAGCGTCACGTCGGTACCTTTTCCTTTTCTTTGTTTCATTCTACCATTGATACCTCCCGTTGACTAACAGATATTTTAGATATATAATATTGGAAATTTAGATATTATGAGGTGTCTGACATGAATATTGAATGGGCAAAGACTTTCCTTGAAATTGTAAAATATGGTTCCATCAATCTGGCTGCCGAGGCCATGTTCCTTTCCCAGTCCACCATCAGTACCCGGTTAAGCCTTCTGGAAGAAGAATTGGGGTACCGTTTGCTCCTTCGTTCCAAAGGGCAACGCAGCATCACCCTGACCAATGAAGGGCAGGCCTTCCTTCCCATGGCCACCCATTTGGTCCGAATCCAAAAAGAAGCCGTTAATATCAGTAAGCGGCCTGAAATCAGCCTGCGAATCTGTGCCATTGACAGCTTCAACCGCTCCTTTCTCAACCATTTTTATCAGAAGCTTTTTTCTTTGAACCCCAAAGCGCGGTTTTCAATCAGTACTCATCATTCAGAGGACATCTATACCCGGCTGGAAGAGCATAATATCGACCTTGGATTCCCATCCATTGAATTGAATCGAAAAAATATTGAAGTAAAACCGCTGTTTCGCCAGCAGCTCTATGTGGCCCATCAATGTTCCTCTCCTTCTGGAATCAAAAGCATCCATCCCTCTGCCTTAAATCCCCAGAAGGAAATTTTTCTCCATCAGGAAGCCCCTTTCATCCAATGGCATAATTACTGGTGGGAATCCGGTATGCAAATCAGGATTGATTCCTTTTCCCTGCTGTCTGACTTTCTTTCCATGGATGGTTACTGGGCAATCGTTCCCTACGCAACCATCTGTGCTTTGCCCTCCCTGGATACCATACAGATTTATGAACTGACAGAGGCTCCCCCGGATCGCATCTGCTATCTGCTGGAGAGAAAAGACAAGAAACTGGCAGAACATTATCCCTTTGTCTGCCAGATTCTCGAAGAGTTGCTCAATGACACCCATTTTATGAAGGCCTACGATTTCACAGCCATTTAAGTTTTGTATGGAACCCCGCCACGCAGGATTCCCTACGTTTCCTATACGGCAAAAACGGCCTGTCCTCCCAGGCAGAGTACAGGCCGTTTTCCAAGATCAATCTAAAAATTCCACAGCGCCGTCGCTGATTCTGTAGTATGCGCCGCATACTTTCAAGTCATCCGTGTCTTTGACCTTCAGGCTTTCTTTTAAAACAGCAACGCCTCTTTTTACATTCAGGCAGCATGCACGGTATTCATCCTTCTCATCCCCGATGGCTTCGCAGATCTCATCCGTGATGTATTTCACAAAGCCCTCCGGCTTGCTGGTAAGGGCTGCCCCCACTGCGCCGCAGTGCTCATGGCCCAACACCACCACCAGTTTGCAGCCAAGATGGTCTGCCGCATATTCCACGCTTCCAATCTGGTGTTTATCCATCACATTCCCAGCTACGCGGATCACAAACAATTCACCTATTCCGGCTGAAAAAATACTTTCCGGAATCACCCTGGAATCAGAACAAGCCACAATAATTGCATAGGGGTGCTGCCCTCCTTCACAAGTGGTTTTTCTGATTTCCGGTGAAACGTCTCCAGGATTGGCCTTTGCAGACAGATAAGTCTCATTTCCTTTTTTCAGCCTTTCCCTTGCTTCTGCAGCAGATATTGCATTTCCTTTCATCTTTCCCTCCGTTTCCGTTATTCACATAACCCTTTTGATGGTTCCATCATACCACAAATCTGGAAAAATGAACAGACCGAAATCCACATCTGCCGCCTCAGGCAATGGAAAAAATCTTTTGTTCCACAGTTCCTTACAAAGCTCCCCTCAGTTTGAGAAGCGCTCCTTTCTCAATCCTGCTCACATAAGAACGGCTGATTTTTAAGGCTGCCGCCACTTCCCGCTGCGTATGTTCCTCTCCTCCGAAAAGCCCGTAGCGCATGGCCACCACCTGTTTTTCCCTGTCGCTTAAAATTTCCTGGTAAGCGCTGTACATCCTGCGGATGTCCTGGGCAATGGAAACTTTCTCCGTCACATCTTTACTTTCCGCCTCGATCACATCCACCAGGCTGATGGCGTTGCCTTCCTTGTCTACTCCAATAGGTTCATACAAGGATACTTCCCGCCCTTTTTTCCGCTCTGCCCGGAGAAACATAAGGATTTCATTGTCAATACATTTCGCCGCGTAAGTCCCCAGCCTGTTGGAACGGTCAGGATTAAACGTATCCACTGCCTTAATCAGCCCAATGGTCCCAATGGAAATCAAGTCCTCCATCTCATAATCCGTTTGGCTATACTTCTTTACAATATGGGCCACCAGACGCATGTTTCGCTCAATCAGTATATGCTTTGCTTCCTGTCCCCCCTGTTTCAGCTGGTCTAAAAAGGTTTTCTCTTCGGAAATCGTCAGGGGTTTTAAGAAAGTCTTCATGAAACACTGCTCCGGCAAGT
>CAOKOS010000001.1 GCA_948470255.1 uncultured Lachnotalea sp. | reverse complement strand
TGTTGAATTTCCGGGCTTTTGGCGTGAGTACAAAATAGTTTTATACTTCTTGAATCAGATAAACCACCCCTATGATAAAGCTCATGGCAGCTATGATAAAACCACCAAAGCTTGCCACCCGGAGCCCACCTTTTGTATAGCTGGTAAAGCTTAGCATTGCGGAATCGTAATATCTGATAAAATTGAGGGAACTTTTCCCTGCCCTCCGCCTTTGCTGTTCATAAGGGATTTCAATACGGTCAGGAGCGTACTCAGCAACAATCCCCTTTAAAAAAGGTGTTGGATCCTCCAGTTTCCGGATCACCTCTATGAAACTTCTGTCATAAAGGCCGAATCCCGTAAACTGGCGGATTTGGGAAACGTCGCTCATCATTTTAAATACTTTATAATAAACGCCCCGCAAAAAATAGACCAGTTTGTTTTCTTTGCTGCGGGTCTTCACCATGCATACCACCTTATGCCCCCTTTCCCACTGGCGCACCATAACTGGTATCATTTCTATGGGTTCCTGAAAATCGGCATATAGTAAAACGGAACAGTCCCCGTCAGACTCACGCAGGCCGAAAAATGGATTCGTATTGGGGCCGCAGTTAACCCGGTTAAAAATTGCTTTTACCCGTTTGTCCTTTCCACAAAGTTCCCGAAGCAGAAGGCGGCTGTTGTCCGTGGACTTATTGTCCACAAACAGAATTTCATAACGGTACGCCGAAAGCTGTTCTTCCATCAGCTTTGTCACTGCCTCATATAAATGGGGAATATTTTCTTCTTCATTCCAGCATGGTATTACTATTGATATTTTTTTCATCTTGACAGCCTCATTTCTCCCGCACGTAATAACCGTATTCCACCCCGCCGATACTGACAGTTTTTCTTAAGACATATGTATCGTCCCTTTTTAATACCGCCCCCAGCAAATCCTGATCCCAGCTGTATTTGCTCTCGATTAAAAAACTGTCCTGGCACAAAATCTCATCTCTCAATTCTGTAAATGCATTTCCCTTTCCCGAAGCATTTATGGAGACAGCCGAGGTATCCCGCAGCTTTGCATGATTATCCCATTGCAGCATACAATACGCCGTATTAATTCCCAACCCTACTCCATATGTATTTTCCGGTATCTCTTTGCGCAACGTTTCCAAATCTGCCTTTACCTCGGCAAGGCTGTAAGCGCCCGCACGGTTTCTGGCAGATATACGAACCGGATCACCCAATGCTCCCGCCACGGCAAGGGTTGAATAGATGGCAACGGCAACGACCACCACAGCTTTCTGAAATATATGTTCTACATGGTTATATTCTTTCCATCTTCCAAGTACATGCCACAATTTTGAAAGAATGACAGCAGAAACGATAATGGCAATCTGGTGTACGATTTCCATACATCCCCAATGAGCCTCATTTGCATAATATGCAAAGGCGACAATCCCAATCATGGCAATCCCTGCCAGAACCGGAGCCTCCTCCATGTACTCCGTGCGCCTTTTCCAGAGGTATGTATGGTATATAGCCCAGCTAGCAGCCCCCAGCAACAAAATTATAATATAAACCCATGCGTGATTCCCAAGGGGAAGATTACATCGTATCCCTTCTGTTGCAAAAGAACTGTTTATGTATGGATAAAAAAATACGCGAAATACCAGATTTGGATACCCGCAAACCCAATTATAAATATTTAGCACAACAACTGCCAAACACACGCATCCCAAAGAAGCTGCAAATACAGAGAAATAGAGAACCGACATCCCTTTTCCAAACACGGAGCGCCTCTGCCATTGTTCAACTAATATGTAAAAAACAAACCCCGCAATACATGCAAGTCCCGTCTCCGTATTCCATAAAACCGCCCCTGAACATAAAAGAAAACCCATCCACATCCATCTGTTTCCCCATACTTCTTTCTGATTCTTATACAAAAATACCATATAAGCACAAAGCAACAAAGGAAATAAAGTGCGAACAGGTGAAACTGCCGGATAAGTATAAGTGGTGCGGACAACAGCCGCCGATACGAGCACTGCTTTCAGCCAGTTCTTTTTACAAAAGACATCAACTGCATAAATCACAGCCAGCTGTGCTAAACATCCGAAAAACGCCAGCATCCCCATAACTCCATATGGTATGCCGCCCCCCCCCCGGACAAATTTTTAACAATTTGAGGAACGGTAGAAAAAACAAGGCATAATGTCCATAAATCCCCGAAGTCGTATAAGTGAATGGAACCCCATCCAAAACATTATATATGGTTTCTGTGACACTGGTATTATCTTGCATCCCCATAGAAAAGGCATCCGTTCTATGCACAGAGCTAAATGGATTCACAATGTACAAGCCCATAAACGTTACCAACAATGAAACGGCACAAATAACATACCATGTTTCTTTGGTAATATCTTTATCTCTTATCACAATACAGGTTATCCACAAAAAAACTGCCCCCATCAAAAAAGCTTGGAAAAGCCAGGGAAAATCATAATATGTCCCGTTTGCAACACCTATTTCTTTAAACTGTCCCACCAGTCCCCAGTGGGCAAAAATGCCAACCCCTAACATAGATAAGCTAAAAACCCCAACGCTTTGCCAGACCCCCTCCAAACGGCAGGTTCTTTTTACAAGTCCATCTACTTTGGCAAAAAACAGTTTATCTATGCCACGAACCATTAAAAATACCATTGCAAATACCAACAAAAAAACAAGATATATTTTTATATTATTAGAATATATCCACTTCACAATTCCTGTATATTCATCTGCAGCATTTCCTAAAATAGCATAAAGAAATCCAAATGCTACACCTATACCGGACATAAATGCTATATAAAATGTTTTTTTAGAATGTTCCATAACTGCTTTTCCTTTTCTCCTCACATCTTTACAGCCTTAAACGTCCAGTATTTATTAATGACAAAATTAAGAGGGACACTTACGATTAAATTCAGCAATGGAGCAATATATTTTGAAATGCCCCAGACATGAATCATGATTCCAGACAGGACATTATTTAAAATTACACCCGTGAAGCCATATGCCATATACGCTTTTAAAAGCCCCTGCAATGTCCGCCGTGCGCCTTTCCTCTTCGCCTTAAACACAAATCGGCTGTTCCAGTAAAAAGACCAAGCCACACTGATTACAAAACCCACGATATTTCCAACAATATAATCCCACGAAACCGCCAACGGCTCCATCCATTTTAAAACCATAACATTCAATACATAAGAAATGACGGTATTGCTAACTCCGACAATTCCAAATTTCATGAACTGGCATAAAGTATCCCGGGAACATCTTTTTTTCTCATTCGACACATTTTCTGGCATAAGATATCCTCCTCCGGCCACACCCGTTGGAATACTTGTTTATTATATAATAATTATACATAAAATAAAAGGGGCTTTCCCCAATTTCAACAAGATTTTTCTATAATCACCAATACTGCCGGCTGGCAGAGGTATACATGGCCATATATACCTCTGCCAGCCGGCAGTAAAATATCCCGAAACTTTCCCTTCACTCTGTCTTTATTCCAAGCCCGGCCAAAAAAGGGCTTACTGCTTTTATTTAGAGATTTATAAATCCAGAACTGCTTACTAATGCCTTCAGGCTCTCCTGGTACATATAGCTCCAGACCCTCCTGTTAAAAGACGGATCCCCTTTCCCTTCTTCCAGCGCCCTAATCAAACTATCTAGTTTGTCAAAGCTTTTTTCATACGGAAGATTATCCAGCCCGAAGTTTTTTTTAATTTGAATTTTCGCACTTGTTCTTACTCCAACAAATGTACTGATTTTTACAATATGCCATAAAAAATAACATGCATAATTTTTACCAGTATCATTCCGGTAGAAAATAAAATCCAGGATATTCCCGTTCTCTGCCAGACTCCGGTGATCAATGATCCAGCTTTTAAGTTTTCCTGATTCATTTATGAAAAAATATTTTTCGTATTCATCCCTTTTCTCTGTCTCCCAGGTTTCCATCTCACTCAGGATTTTCAGGCTGTCCATATAAAACACCTGCATCCGGTTACACTCTTTGAGGAAACATTCAATTATTTCCTTTATCCTTTCATCTCCTCCATTCTCGGAAAATGTAGCGGACAATTTCAATAATATTGAAGCCAAAACACAGACAAACTCTTTTCCGGCCTTACTGCTGAACAAACAGTAGAAAACCAGATTTTCCCTTTCTCCCAGCACACTGGTTGCGTTGACACGATTCATCAGCACATTTAAAAAATACAGACTGTTTTTTGCGTTTTTCAATTCCCTGTTATAAGAATTGATTTTCATATAATCCTTCCTTTGAAATTTTCCCCTCCCATCGGCGGGGATGTCAAGAATTCTTGAACTTTTTAATTCCGGGTCAGACTGATTGACTAATTGCTCATACTCGTCTTCCTTGTCAAAAGAAGGAATAATCTTAAGCCTCCCGCTTTCCATATGATATTTCCATTCTTCTTTATCAAATACGCCCTTCATAAGAAGCAGAAGCTGCTCCATATCCATACCCAAACTGAAGCTAGTTTCTTTTATCCGGCAGGAAGATACGTTGGGAACCGCATAATATAGGGACAATATAATCTTTTGTTCATTGTTCATTTTATTCTTCAGTACTGCTGCAAATATCCAGCGCCATCGTAACTGCCTGCTTCAATACGGGATTTTCACAGTATTTTTCATAGGAATTGTGTAAAAATTTTTTAAAGCTACTGCTTATGTCCTCTCCTGCTATTTGCAGCATTTCCTCCTTTATATAAAAGATATTAGCCTCCGTTAAATATTGAGAAAAACGTTCAACCATCTCCACCTTACGTGGTTCAATTTTTTCATATTCATTTTTCCGTTGGCTTTCCTCCTCGATCAAATACAAGCTATACATG
Organism: uncultured Lachnotalea sp.; assembly: GCA_948470255.1. Classification (GTDB taxonomy): domain Bacteria; phylum Bacillota; class Clostridia; order Lachnospirales; family Lachnospiraceae; genus Lientehia. Next base: position 116,504 of record CAOKOS010000001.1, on the reverse strand, counting down.
AACGGAAAATTTGTAATCTCGTAAAATTTATAATTCTGTTCTCCAGCATAAAGTACCGACTCATTCCACCTGCCTTCAGTCTCCCTCTCCACAATTTTTGTGACAATCGTTCCCCTCCCGGAATCAACAGCTGTCAGGAGCCTGGCGAAGACTTGTTTTTTGTAACCCTTCCCATCTGGCTGGCCACCTTCTAATTCATCTAAAAACCTGGCCGTATCATTTATAAAATAAAAGATAGGGATTCCAAACAAACGCTTCTTCTGAATCTTGCCCTTCTTACAGCTTTCTTCATCCAAGATCCCATTAATGACCAAATAATTGTCAATAAAACGTTGGACATAATCCTTCGGACTGTTCGTCCACAACTCCATGGTTTTCCATCTTGGGTAATTTTCTCTGTATTTCTTTTTTAAATCCTCATATTGCTTTAAAAGAATCTGGATATCCCCGTTAAGCGCGCCTCCTGACAAACCAACGGATTGGTTTTCTTTTATTATTTCCGCCAGCCTTTCTTCCGTTTCCCGGCACGAAAGCAGTTCATCAGGCAGCAGTTTTTTACTGAAACTGTAGACTTCCGCATCCCGATGCCAAGTATATGGAACTTTCAGCGTTCCCAGCACATGCATCCCCAGCCACGTGCTGAAAATATATTCCAGTTCCATCACCCGCATCCCGTCAGCATCGTTATTCCTTTTTACCAACGCCCGGTAATCTTTTTTAATATATTTGTCCCGCATAAAATCAGAAATTTTATTTAAGGACGGCTGTTCCATTACATTCATACAGAAATAAGGGATGGCAACCACTGTATCCAGTTTTGTATAATGGTAAAAACGCAGGACAGCGATGTGACAACATTTCAACCCCTGGAAAATCCCGTTTTCTTTCCCAGTATACATGTAGGCTTCAACTCCATGTTTCTGCATATCCTCATCCTGAATTGGCAGTATCTCCTGGCTTTGCAGCCTTTCCATCAAACTATCCCAGTCTATGTCCAGGATAAAATACGGGAGATAAGAAATATATGGCCTACCCGATATATAAAAAATATTTACGATTTCATCAGACATCCTCCTCCATTCATCATGGGATTCCACTAAATAGCGGGAACGGAATTTTTGAATGATATCCTCATAGGAGGATTTATCCTGGTCATTCCGCATATAGGATGTCAGTATAACATCCACTTCCGGATAACATTTTACCAGTTCATCATATACTTCCCGGATACTCCTCCCATGAATAATGATGTCGTCTGCTATCACTATTTTTTTATATTTCCCGTTTTGCAGGTCACGGCGCAGAAGCGGCAGCGCCCGGTTTGCCACAATTTTCCTCCCGTGCCGGTAAGGTATGCCTAAACGCTCATATTTTTGGCAGTTTAATTCATGGAATACGCAAAATAGGTTCAAAAACTTTCTTGCCATTAAAATAAGGAGGTCGTATTCCATCAAATAGACTTTTTCAATAAAATTACACATATCAAAAAATTTGCTTTCCGGCATATATTCCAATAGAAGCTTTTTCACATCCATCCTCATCCACCTCCTCATCTGACATAATATTTTTCCTCGATACTCAATAACTTATATTGGTCGTTCTGGGCTTGTAACCGATACCGCATTATCAATGCGGAAACCTGGTTTTCATCATCCACGATCCACAAATGGACAGTAAGCATCGAATTTTCAAACCTATACTCGCTCCGCGTCTTGCTCAACATACACCGGGTAATCCGGTCTTTCGCCTCTGTTCCATCGAATATCCAGAATACCACCATCTGATGCTGGTCGTAAGACCGTCTTTTAAGGATATTCGCTATCCTGTCCCGGTTCTTCTGGATATATACGGCGCCATTGGTTTCCCATAGGATTTTTTCCAATTCTATTTTATTAATCTCTATATCTGAACTATTGTGGATATCACATTCCAGGATATACCCCTGTTCCCATTCCTTAAACAATTCTTTGCGGCCGCCCTGGGACAACATCTGTCTGATCTCGCTGATATCATATCTACCAATCGTCCCATTCTCTTCTTCGTATCGGCAAACACAGCCATGACTTGCCGGTACAAATCTATGCTTGTTCAGCAATTTCCGGTATTCTTCATCTTTTTGTCTTATAATATGAGCCTGATATATGGAGAGGAGCCCCAAAATCGTAGAGGGCAGATAACTCCCGATAAAAGAAAACCAGCTTTCTGCCGAAAAGGCATTATTCCAGATTCCAAAAACTCCCAATCCATACAACCAGTCCAGCAAAAATGGAACTGCTAAAATAGCCGTCCCTGCCATAAGTATTTTTACTTTACGCTTTCCCTTTATATGGCTGCCCGTTTGCCTTCCTTTTTCCATATTCCCTATGCCTGTATGTTTTACATCTATTTTAGAACTTTTTTTATTATATCATTTCTCTCTTTTTTTGTCATCGTATTTATCAAAATCCCATTAATAATATGATTTTATGATAAAACTCCATGATAAAAGGAGATACCCGGCCTGACCGCCAAATATCTCCATCCCATTTTAATCTTTGTATAAATTCCCCACAGGCTTTTCCACAAACACATGCAAAAGCCATGCTAAAACAACGCTTATGATGATAATAAGAACCGCTTTTGCCCCCCACGAAACCTCCAGTAACCCCACCCTTCTCATGATCGGGTAATGTACCAGATACAGAGGGAAACTGATGTCGCCCACCCACTGCAGGATACGGCTTTTTTCCAGAAGGTTTTTCCAGAGGCTTCCCGACGGCACCGCAAAAACCACAATGAACCACAATCCTCCCATTAACATGTATTTATTCTGCAGGTACGAAGAAGGCGGCTCTCCCCACAAAACTTCCCGAAACCAAGGTGTAAATAAAACCATGGCTGTCACTGCCAAGGGAACTGCCATATCCGGCCAGACGGGATTCGTTTTTCTCCGCCCCTTTCCATGGCCCTTTAAAACTGCCAGAAAAAACCCCATTCCAAAAACAGGCAGATACCACCAAAGCTGTACCGTATTCTCGGGATATTCTGTATAAGGAAACAACAAAACACACCCTATGCCAATCGCCAACAAAACACCTACAAAAACGCTGTCTTTCCGAAATACATTACGCAGCATCCAGAAAAGCGGGGCTATCAGATAAAATTTTGCAATCACCGGCATATACCAAAAGTGAGCCTGGCCTTCCATCATAAAAAAATGCCGGATAACCGTCGTCATATCCGGCAGGAATCCCACCAGCCATGCCATCAATAGGACAATGCCGTATACCGGAAATAAACGAAGTAGTTTTTTTATATAAAATATACCGACATTTTGTTTGTTTAAGGGCTTATAAGCCTTACATAAAGGAGCCATAAACCAGTAGCCGCTCAAAACAAAAAACAACCAGACTCCGATTTTCCCGCAGCCATTGAAATACGCCCCATAACGGCCACTTAAAGAACCGACATGTGCCAGAAGCACAATTAAGCAGCCAATCCCTCTGGCTGAATCCATCCATCTTTCCCTTTGTCCCGTCACACCATAACCCCGCATACCCTCTCAAATGCTATCTGTCCCTGCAATTTCCCATATTCCTGCAGTATCACAGATTATTTAATAAAAGCTCTGCCAACAGGAAGTCCAGCTCGCAGTCTATATCAATGCTGCTTTTTCTATCCATAATATAAGCATAGCTGCCTTTCCTGTACAAAAATGTATCCTTATAAAATTCTTCGATATCGGCAATATAAATCGCGCCGTTGATGCGGTAATACGTGTCAAGCGCCTGTCTGGGGGCGCCGCCCCCTCTCTCCAGAAAATCCTCCAGGGAATTTTCCTCGTTTAACGTATTACACCACAAAGGGGAGTGATCCACCTCGCAGACCGACACCACCGACACTGCCTTTTTCTCCTCAAAAATCCGGTATGCCTCTATGATATCCCGCGAAGTCCTCAGAGGGGATGTGGGCTGCAAAAGGCAAAAGGACTCAAAATGCCTGTCCATCCTGTCGTAGCGCTTAAGCACCTCCCGGACCATGTCCCAGGAACTGGCGCTGTCGGAAGAGGTTTCTTCACTTCTCAAAAACGGCACGGAAGCCCCCCACTGTTTTGCAATTTCCCCATAGCCTGATGAATCTGTCGAAACCATCACTTCCTCAAACACATCCGACCGCAGAGCCGCCTCTATGGCATAAGCCAACAAAGGCTTGCCGTTCAGTAATTTAATATTTTTGTCAGGAAGCCCTTTGGAACCGCACCTTGCCGGAATAATTGCAAGATTTCCCATATGTTTTTCCTCCGTTTTTAAAGAAAACTCAAAGTTTTTTATACAGACTGTAAATTACATTTTTATTGTTTCACAACTATATCATAGAACCTTTTTTTCATATCAATGCCATCCCGCAATGCCTTACTGATGATTTCAAGGATTCTATCCGATGTACGCTCCCCCTCATAGGGATTTTTCGCTTTAGAGAGTCCGGCTTTAAATTCTGGTGACAATGCCTTTTCCAAAGCCAAGATAATCTGCCTCTTATCATTGCCGCAGTCGATCACTGTTTCTCCGTGGACTCTTCCTTTTTGCCTGTCGCCTATGTTTACGGTGGGAATTCCAAAAGAAGGCGCCTCCAGAATACCGCTGGAAGAATTTCCAGCCACTGCGGCGCAAAACTGCAGGGCGCTGAAATATCTAAGCTGGCCAAGGGAAGTATATACAGCACACCTTTCCCTGTGGTCAGCCGCGAATTCATCCATCATCTGGTTAATGATCCTTCCATCCGGGTCAGAATTAGCTTTCGTGAAAATCACTGACAGATCTTTCCTCTCTTCAATCACATCCAGAAGATTTTTAAACTGCACTTTGGAAGTCATATTCTCCAGCGTAACCGGATGATACGTCACCATAAGCGTCCTGGATGAAAAACGGAAATCCAGCTCTTTCTCCAATTCTTCTTTCCCCAGAAGTTTTATTGTTTTTATATTTTCAACCCCTAATGCGCCGACATTATACACCGACCGGGGCTGTTCCCCCAGCTGGATGACTCTGTTCCTGTACTCTTCTGTAGAAGTAAAATGAAGATGGCTCATTTTTGTTATGGAATGTCGGATGGCTTCATCCATTGCCCCTTCTGTCAGTTCGCCTCCATGAATATGAGCTATGGGAATTTTGGCAACCATTGCTGCCTGCGCTGCCACAAGCATCTCATACCGATCCCCTAAAATAATAACGATGTCCGGCTTATTCTCAGCAAAACAATCTGCAAAACCAATCAGAGCCACTCCCATTGATTTTGTGATTCCCACAGACGTATCCGAACTTAACAGCATCTCTATTTTAGTCTTAATCGGATAACCGTCTTCTTCAATGGCGCCATAGGTCAGCCCAAATTCCGGGGACAAATGCATACCTGTCACAACCAACTGCAGCTCCCAGGCAGGTATCCTGTATATTTTATCAATCAGGGGCTTCAGTAACCCGTATTCCGCCCGTGTACCTGTAATCACACATATCTTCTTCATAATTCAACCAACTCATCCATATGAAAATTTTTCTTTGCCTTCTGTCCCAGGATTTCATTCCATTTCATAGGTGATATTCCGGTTCCCGGCCTTTTTGTGGTAAGGTTTTCTTCTGTAAATACTTCCCCCTGCTGTATTTCACATTTTGCCACAATACTTTTCCTTACAATACCAATGTTCTTTATCTCTGACTCTGACGGTTCTTTTTTCCCGTTCCCCAACGCCATTTCAATGTTCCTGACTGCTCTCACCATTTCCTGCAGTTCCCCTGGTTCCAAGCTGGCTCTGTGATCCGGTCCCTCCATATTTCTGTCCAGAGTAAAGTGTTTCTCAATGACAGACGCCCCGAGCGCCGCCGCCGCCACAGGAACCTCTATCCCCTGTGTGTGGTCTGAATATCCCACGGCAGTCCCAAGCTCCTTTTTTAAAGCCTCCATGGCCTTCAAATTCACATCTTCGTATGGCGTCGGATATTCCGTATTACAGTGAAGCACAGTGATCTCTCCGCTTCCCCATTTTCTCAATGTTCCAACGGCCTCCCCCACTTCTTTAAGGGAACTCATTCCCGACGATAGGATCACCTTTTTTCCTGTCCTGCCTATCTCCCTTAAAAGAGGATAATTCGTTATTTCCCCGGAAGGAATCTTATAGCTTGCGACCCCTAACTTTTCCAGTAACCCAAGACTTGGAAGATCAAAAGGGGTGGACATAAAATCAATGTTGGAAGCTTCGCACAGCGCTTTCAATTCACAGTGGTCTTCATAAGACAACTCCAGTTTTTTAAGCATATCATATTGGCTTTCCCCACAGTCCGTAGTGTTTTTCTGATACTGGGCTTTCTTTGCTCCTTTTGTCACAAGGCTTTCGGCCGAAAACGTTTGAAATTTAATTGCATCTGCCCCCGCCGCTTTAGCAGCAGCCACCATTTTCTTTGCCAGTTCAAGGCTGCCGTTATGATTCACTCCAGCTTCAGCAATAATATAAATTTTCTTCATCCTTCAATCCTTATCCCCTTCTCCTGATTTTTTACGATCCCATATACGGTTTCGTTGGGCAAAACATCCCTGAGAACCGTGCTTCCCGCTCCCACCAGGCTTTCCTGTCCGATCTTGATATTTTGAATAATTGTCGCATTTGCCCCTATGAAACAGTGGGAACCCACAGAAACATTTCCGCATAGAGTACTATTCACAGATACATGTGTAAAATCTCCGATCTGGTTTTCGTGTTCTATGACAGCTCCGGTATTAATAATACACATGTTTCCAATCTCTGAAGCCCCATTGACAATGCTTCCTTTCCCGATGAAAGTCCCTTCCCCTATCTTTACGTCATCTGCCAGGACAGCAGAAGGGTCGATAATAAAAGGAATCTGGAATCCTATTTTCTTTAACTTCTGATATAGTAAATCCCGCAGTCTTCCCTCTCCCATATATCCAATGGCAACAAATGCATACCTCACCCCTTTTTCATAACATTCCTGTAAGGTATCGTCGCTTCCAAGATATGGATAACCCTTATATTCCTCATGAGGTACAAGATCTGTATATCCAATAATATGATAATCACGTCTTTTTTCTATACTATCAATGACACTTTTCGCATGTCCTCCGAAACCAATCAGCACAATATCGTTGTTCATAGTACCCTTTCTGCTGGAACATCATATGCCTAACCCACTGCGTTTTCTTCAATGACCCGTACAACGTTTTCTGCCGCATTTTTCCTGTTTTGAAACTTTCTCCTGCCTTCTGCCAGCCTTTTGCTGGCTTCACTGTCCCCATCCAAACATTCTGATAAGGTTTTCTCCAATTCCTCTGCCCTTGTTATTTTTACAGCGATTCCATAATCACTGTAGTCAAGCACAAGCGTATGGAACAACTCTGTGACAATCAGAGGTTTACCTAAAAAAGCTGCTTCCATACCGCTTGTGGAAAATCCAGTAATGGCTGCGTCAGACATCGCCAACAGATATTTCAGTTCATATTCCCGTTCTACAATCACATTTTCCGGCCTCGCCTCCATATTGGGCCAGGACTGATTCGGATGCAGTTTAATGATATACAGATTATCCTTATTTTTTTTTGCCAGATTCATAAATTCCGGTTCCAGCAGCTGCTGATCCTCATAATCCGGCTGCTCCAGATAAATAATGACATTTTTATATTGATCCCGTCTGAACTTCTTTTCCGTTTCTCTAAGTTTTCCAGGATCTAACCGCAGGTCATCTTCAAATACCGGCTGCCCCGTCACAAAAATTTTTGTGTCCCCAGCCCATTCTTGTTTCTCCAACGCCTCTTTTACCGTTTCATTCATCACACATAAAACTGCTTTGTAGGGCAGAGGCGCCAACGTCAAGTGGTCTACAATACGCACCACCGGTATTCCCAGCTTGTTTGCTGCTATCCCTGCTGCCTTCTCACTTCTGACACCGCTGGTCAACACCACCACACTCGGACGTTCATATTCCAATATTTCTTTCATTGCATGTACCGGGCAAAACACTTTCCTGCCTTCCTCAAGATACCTCTGTTTCATTTTTTCTTCATCCATACCGCAGTCAACCAGGCCGTCATAATACCCTACGCCCAGATAAGCGGCGATCTGTTCTTTTGGAATTCCGCTTTTTTCATCATATCCTGTGGCCGCCAGATATTCCCCCAGCTTTGCAATCTCTTTTCCCGCCTTTAACACCGGCAGATAATCACAGTACGTCTTATAGGGTATCTGTTCTCTGTCATAAATCTTTACGCTTGCAGTCAGCGCAAGAATCGTTGGCATAAGCCCATCTGCTTGCTCCAGCTGTCTATAAATGTTTTTTATAATATTGGCATGTCCCCCGCCATATGAAACAATAAATGCCTTTTTCATCTGTTTTCTCCCATATATTAAAATTTCTTCTCTTATTCCATTTTCTCAGGCAGATTTTTTTCCAAATTTCCTTTTTAACATACTCCATAACTCCAACGCTGCTGAACATCTTGTACACAATAAAATGCCAAAAAACACCAGCACTGTAGCCGCCCCATTCAGCGCCCCACACAAAATGTCTCCCAGCCCATATACACATTGCTTTACTGCGATTCCCGCAAATGCGCTCAAAATAGCAGCAACCGCCATCTTTAAAGGTACTTCCCAGCCTCCGAATAATTTATAATTATTCAAATGCTTTTTGATGGTTTTCATCGCCAGCAGCAAAACCACAAAATATGATACGCTGTCTGCAACGGCAATTCCAAATACCCCCACATAGTTTGCCAGGATAGCGCTCAGTACAATATTAATCACCACACCCAACATACCATTCAGCATAGGCCTTTTTGTATCCTGGAATGCATAATGCGCCCTCACCAACAAGTCCCTCACGGTTACAAAAATAATCCCTATTGTATATCCGATAAATGCGTATGTAGTTGCCGTGACAGATTTTTCGTCGAAAGCCCCTCTTGCATATATCACGCGTACAATGGTTTCCGCATTGACAAGAAATACCACAGACAGCGGCAAAAGCAGCAAAAGCAGATCTGCCGTCCCTTTCCTGAGAATATCAACAATTTTATTATGTTCCTTCGTCGCCACATAAGTGGAAAAATAAGAAAAAACCACTGTACACAAGCTTCCTATTACGATGGAATGGACTGCCTGAAACAAAAAGTTGGAATACGACAAAGCGGCAACGCTTCCCGATTCCAAATGGGAGGCAATGGATTTATCTACAATAATATTAATCTGTACCACTGCATTGCTGATAAAAAGCGGCAGGCACAGCTTCACCAGCTCCACCACTCTTTTATCTTTCCAGAATTGCCTCACGCAAAACTTATTGTCACGAAATACAAAATATAAAAGAAAAATATTCTGAATAATGTAATATGCAATGATACCGTAAAGGATAGAATAAATACCATGCTGTCCTGAAAAGCCGACACAGGCAATCACCAGACAGACGCTTTGTATAATTCCCACAAATTTCCCGGGAAGGAATATTTTTTCTCCCTCTAAGACCGCCGTGCAGATATTGCTGATGCAGATATTGATTATAACAATAGAAACAATACGGATATATTTTCCCACAATCTTCCGTTGGGCTGCGCCATAACCGGAAGCAATCAAAGCCGAGATCGGATCGGTAAATATCCAGATGACCATAATAATGGCAACCGCCACCGGGATAAAAAAAATCAATGTATTGGACAGCAAAACATCTGCTTCTTTTTTCCCCTTCTTTACCAGAAGCTGTACAAACATGGTCAGAAAGTTTACAGACAAAGAAGAAAAGAAGACAGTTCCCACCTCTGTAATAAAATCAGAAGCAATCAGATACAAGTCCATATCTATGGATGTTCCGAAATATGCCGCTATGACAGCCTGTTTCAAAAATCCAATAATCTTTACAACAACCAGAACAATCATCACATACGACGTCGATTTTACAATACCGCTCTTTTTTTCCATTTTCTGTCTGCTCTCCGCAATTCATAGATACTGGAACCACCTTGGCGGGCCAATTCCATATTTACTCGACTATTAAGGGGTTCTAACAAATTCCGCTTCCATCCGGCGCATTTCCTCCAGGTTCCCCATATCCAGCCACTCATTCTCATTGATTGGATATACCCCCACCTGCTGAGCCTTTTCTCTGTACCTCTCAATAATATCAGGAAAGCCAATGGGTTTTCCTGTTTCCATCTCATCAATTACTTTTTTGTCTACCATATAACACCCGGTATTTGTAAAAAAAGAAATCTGAGGTTTCTCATTCATGGACTGGATTTTTCCATCCTTCCCGAACTCCACAACTCCATATTCAATGGGAAATTTCTTCAGTGAACAAACCATTGTCACCACATTTTTCTTCTCCTCATGCAGTTGTTTCATCTGCCCGAAGTCCCCGCGGATCAGGATATCGCAGTTCGTCAGGATAAAGGTTTCATGAATCATACCTTTCAATAAAGATAGTCCCCCTCCTGTTCCAAGAGGCTCCTCTTCATCCACAAATGTGAGGCTGTAATCCTTCTCCAATTCATTGAAATAAGCTTTAATCATATTTTTTTTATGGTTTACAATCATGTAAAACTCATTGCAACCCACATCTGTAAACTGTTTAATAATGTGTTCGGCAATCGTCTTATCTGCCACGGGAATTAGCGGTTTCGGCAAAACTTTCGTATATGGATAAAGCCGCGTCCCCTTCCCTCCTGCCATAATCACCACCGGCATTTTCAGGGAGCCTTTTTTCTTTTGCAAGCTATCCTTTCCGTCTGAAAACAAAATATCTATAACTGTCATGTTTTGATCCACCACCGGAACTGCCACGATTTTATGGCGGCGCATATATTCCTCTGCCTTAAAAGCCTCCTGATAGCTCAAATATTTGGGAACAGTATTTACCGCTTTTTTTATACTATCTTCCAGTTTTCCGCCAGCCAGCAGAAAACGGCGTACATCCCCGTCCGACAAAGAACCGGCTAAACGCCCTTCTCTCTGGATAAACAAGATCTTGCGCGCCGTTTTGTCCAGCTGCTCCATTGCCCGCAGCACACTATAATCTTCCGTAATCAATAAATCTTCTAATTTCATCCTTCTCTTTTCCCGGCTTTTTTTAATGCTTCCACAACAGTTTCCACATCTTCTTCCCCCAAATTGGTGCTGCAAGGGATATTGACAACATACCTCCAATATTCCAAAGCTTTCTCTATTTCATAAGCCCGGCTTTTTAAATATGGTTTCTGCCGGCTGATCAGCCCCCATATGGGCCGCGTCTGGATTTTGTTTTCGCTGAAATACTGGATCAATTCATCTCTTCCGATTTTAAAACTTTTACAGTTTAAGCCATAAAACCATTTGTTGCTGCGGATACCATCACGGAAAGATAGCAGTTCCAGCCCTTCCACATCCTTAAATTTTTCCTGGTACAGCGTATAATTACGCTCTTTTACCTTTATAAAGTCTTCCAGCTGTTCCAGCTGCGCCAGGCCCAGAGCCGCCTGAAGGTTGGTCATACGGTAATTATAACCAATTTCATCATGGGTATAATACAGTTCATCACTTTTCGCCTGGGTCGTCAGCTGTTTTGCATGTGCCAGGTAATCCTCATGTCTGGAAACGATCATCCCGCCTCCCCCGGTGGTGATGATCTTGTTTCCGTTAAAGGAATATACGCCCACGTCCCCCATGGTTCCTGCATACATCCCCTTATACTTCCCTTCCGTATAATACGTGCCTATGGCTTCCGTGGCATCTTCCACCACGCAGATATGATATCGCTCCGCTATCTCCAAAATACGCTCCATATCTGCCATATTGCCAAAAACGTGTACAACCACTATCGCCTGTATCCTGCGTCCTGTCCCACGTTCTGTCAATACGCCGTCTGCCATGTCACATTCCTCCCGGCAAAAGCGTTCCAGTTTTTCTGGATCCAAGCACAACGAATCATCACAGTCCATAAAAATCGGCTCCGCCCCGATATATCTCACCGGATTGACTGCCGCAATAAACGTAAGCGTCGGCACAATCACCGCATCTTCCCTGGTGACCCCTGCCAGCAGCAATGCAATATGCAGTCCTGCAGTTCCATTCTGACAGGCCACCGCCCCTTTGGCCTTTACATAATCCGCAAGTTTCTGTTCAAACTCCGCCACATAAGGCCCTCCTGTGGAAACCCATTCTGTCTCCACCGCCGTTGTCACATATTTAAGCTCATTGCCTTTTAAATTTGGAACCGACAGCGGAATAAATTTGTCACTCATCTTATTTTCCCTCTTTTTCTCTATACGTTATAAATATCCACTTTATATTGATCCAGATTTTCCCTTAAAAATTCAATGGTTTCTGCCAATCCCTGCTTAAAGGTATATTGAGGTTTCCAATCCGTCAGTTCCATAATCTTTTGGTTGGAACCCAGCAAGCGGTTAACTTCACTTTTTTCCGGTCTTAACCGCTGTTCTTCGCATAAAATCTTTGCTGCCGGATTGATCTGATGGATCAGCTCTTTTGCCAGCTCCCCGATGGAAATCTCATGCTGCGTTGCAATATTGATCTCCTGCCCTATGGTCTTGTCTGACCGGTACATGGCAATAAAACCGTTTACCGTATCCTTTACATAGTTAAAATCCCTTGTGGGACGTAAAGACCCCAGCTTGATCGTCTCCCTGCCTGCCAAAAGCTGCGTAATAATGGTCGGTATCACTGCCCGCGCCGACTGCCTTGGCCCATAAGTATTAAAAGGCCGTACAATCGTCACCGGAAGCCCAAATGACCTGTAGAAAGATTCCGCCAGTCTGTCCGCCCCTATCTTAGTCGCTGAATAAGGCGACTGTCCCTGATAAGGATGCTTTTCATCAATGGGGACATACTGTGCCGTACCGTATACTTCCGAAGTAGAAGTAACCAGTATCCTCTCTGTCTCCAGACGCCTTGCCGCCTGCAGCACATTTAAAGTCCCTTTAATATTTGTATCCACATAGGCATCCGGTGAATGATAGCTGAAAGGAATCGCAATTAAAGCCGCCAGGTGGAAAATTGCTTCACACCCCTTTGCCGCTTCCCATACTCCATTGGGATCACGGATATCCCCCTGGAATACCTCTACCGATTTCATAACCTCTTTAGGAAGGGTATCCAGCCATCCCCAATTATTAAAGGAATTGTAATATACAAATGCTTTTACTTCATATCCCTGTTTTACCAGTTCTTCTGTCAAATGGCTTCCAATAAAACCATCAGAACCTGTCACCAATACTTTTTTCATATCCATTTTCTCCCTATATCTGTTATTTTAAGAATCAGCAAAATAAACCACAATGTAATGTTCCGTTTCTCCTACAAGCGTCCCCCCCATTTCCAACAGCCGTTGTGCACGATCATCCCCATTACAGAAAATCACAAAATTGCACTCATGGGCAATCATGGAATTTCTGATAACTTCTGCAGTCTTTGCTCCATTATCAAAAGACGCCATCATTTCCGGCCCATCTGTTTTCCCAGCCCCATTCCGGCCATATAAAAGCTTTACGTCAGAATCATACTGTCTTAAAAACGGCAGGATTTCATTCGTTCCAACCACATGGATCCGCTCATCATATATTTTCATCGCGTTTACAATCGCCAATACTTCCTGGGGTATTTTATATAAATTTTCCGTTTTTTGAAAATATCTGGAATTATAAAAATTCTCTCCTGCAAGTACAACAGTCCCTGATAAAAAAACGGTTACAGATACTGCCGCAATACGTTTTCCCCATCCTTTTCCATTAATCCTGCTTACTATATCCATAAACGCGTAAGCGACCACGTATAAAATAGGCAATACATAAGCGACCCTTACAAAGCTGTTTGCCTGTTTCAAATATACGTATGCAATGTATACAAAAAACGGGTTATAAATCAATACCAGGACAATCCCCATATATTTAAGCAGCACATTTTTTACTGTCCCCTTCTTTTGAGTAACACATAAATAAGCAAAACATACTGCCGTAACCAATGCCATCCAGCTTTTATTCCAATACACACCTATGGAAGCAAATGCCATCTCATATGCTTTCCCAATTTCATTTTTAATTGTCCCTATTTCAAAAAACGTTCCAAAGGAATAATGCCGAATATACGCCACTGCAATGATAACCATTACCGCCAGAAACAAAAAGCAGCATAAAAGATTGCTTTTCTTCAACCGTATTTTTCCATTCGCAATCAACATTCCCAAAAACATAAGGGGAAACAACCCACATGCCATCAATGTCATAGAACAGCCCGCACAAAAAACAACGATTAAAAAGCAATATTCCTGCCACCCGAAATATTTCTGCTTCATCAGATAGTAAAATAAAAACGGAAGAATAATGACTGCCAGCACTGCTTTCCCATGCCAAATGGAGACATTTAACCGAAGAGACGGTGAATAACGGGAATATGCTGAAAAAATAAGGACTATATTTAAGAACAGCATAAAGAGCGCCGTCTTTTTCCGGTTTTTGCCGCAGAGTTTTTTCCCCAACAAGTAATACGCCCCATAAGCCAGAGGCACCAGGATAAACGGCAAAATTGTATGAGCAATAACAGCAACGTGGATACCAGATATCCTTGACAAAAATGAAATAAAAATGCACCAGGAATTAAATAACATTTTATATTCATGGAAAGCGCCCGTCCCAGTATAAGGGGAACAACCGTAGATCAGATCCGTATCGACGGTATCCAATGAATAAACGATATATCCGGCATCATCCAAAGCTGCATATGTTGTATAGTATACAGAAACAAAAGTTTGAAACATAATCAAAATAAAGGCGGCCGCCGCCGCAACCGATAACAGCCGCTTTATTTCATTTCTGCTAATCCGCAGCCTTCTCTTTAATTCCTTCCTTTCCCAAACGCCTGCATACAGGCATATGACAGCCACTATAGTTCCATAAATCCACGCCAGTATACTGAGCTTTCCCTGCATAAACGCCAATGGAACGCAGAGAATCTCAAATATCCCCAACATCCCGATAAAACCAGTTATATATACTGCACACAGCCCTTCCCGGTCTAACACTTTCAAATGTCTGATACAAGCAAGCCCCACAAGGAAAGGCGCCAGAAAAAACAGTGCTAAAATGATGATTCCAGCCATCATATATATTTACTCTCTTTCAAATTCATTCCACGCTCTTTCTTTCCAGAATCCGCACCCCATACTCCACCAAAATCTCAGCAAGGTCAACTCCATTTTTCTTATAACGCGGATATGTGTTTCCATGATATCCTGTAACTACCACAGAATTGGCTTCCAGTACATAGTTCTCATCGCTTATGGAAAAATCCACCCTAGCAAGACCCAATAGCCCATTTTCACCTACCACTCTTTTGGCAATTTCTGCAACTTCTGTTTTCTGTTCTTCAGAAAGAACCGCATCCTTTGCGTTATGAAATCCTTTCAATCTGGAACCCCGTGCCTTACTGTATAGCAAAACCCCACAATCAATCAAATGCTCTCCGTCATTTGCAACCGCGACGGTACAGTCGCCGCCGTCGATAAACTCTTCCGCCAGCAGTGATGTCCCTGTCGCAAAAACCTCTCTTACAGCTTCTTCCAATTCTTCCATCCTGTTGACCTTCCTGGGCTGGATGGCGTCGGTAGACGATTTTATAACACAGGGAATCCCCACGCCGGCAATGAGTTTTTTCATGTCAACATCCTTTTCCCTGTCCGCGGTATAATAGGCAGGCGTTAAAATCCCTTGCTTTTCCAACTGCTTTTTAAATGCAATTTTATCTTTTGCCAACAGGCTCGTTGCAAGATTTATGGACAGTACGAAACCTTCCTCTTCCAACTTCTTTGCCAGTTCAAACACCACTTCATGTCCTGTCCCAACCAAAACCTTTTTTACTTGGCATTTCCGAAAAAAATCCGCCACGGCATCCGCTTCCCGCAGATCTATAATATAATGCCTGTCGGCGCTGTCCGTTCCCGGCTCCCCGGCTCTTCCTGCCACCAACGCTACTTTATATCCTTTCTCCTGAAGCTTATCTGTTAAAGAATCACCTGATTTTCCTCCAATTAACCCAATCCATTCCTCAGCCATTTCGTCCGCCTCCGCATTATTGCATCTTCTGCACAATTCCAGGCGGTACTTTTCCATCTATCCCCCATCATCCATACAGGAACCAGAAAACACCTGAATATCAGTTTTACCTGACATTCTATTTATTTTATTCAGCATATCGCTTTGCTGCGGCGGACTTTTCATATGGCTGGATTATCCGGTAATTTCTATATTTTCTCCTCAAAAATCTGCAAAGCATTGTCCACCATAATTGCCGCCGTATCATAACCGGCCTGTTTTAAAAGCGATGTGGAGACTCCAGGCTGTACCATCATAACGGAATTTGCTTCCAATACATAAATTTTTTCGTCTATCACAAAATCCACACGCACCAGGCCCAACAGCTCATTTTCCCGAACTACTTTCCTGGCAACTTCTATGATCTCTTCTGCCTGGGACTCCGTAAGGACTGCCGCGTACGCGCCGGAAAACCCTTCTAACCCATACTCTTTCGCTTTGCTGTACAAGGTGACTCCACAGTCCGTTAAATACCCCCCCCCCCTATTCCCGACAGCAACAGTACAGTCGCCGCCGTCAATAAATTCTTCTGCCAACAATGAAGTTTTCGTTGCAAAAACTTCGCCTACAGCCTGCTCCAGTTCTTCCATCGTGTTGGCCTTCCTGGGCTGGACGGCATCGATTGAAGATTTAATCACACAAGGAAGCCCCACACGCGATAGCAATTCTTCCATATCAAAATCGCTTTCTTTATCCACAGCATAATAAGCAGGTGTTAAAATCCCCTGCTTTTCCAACTGTTTCTTAAATTCAATTTTATCTTTTGCCAACAGGCTCTTTGCAAGATTTATGGATAACAGGAAGCCTTCTTTTTCCAGCCTCTTTGCCAGCTCAAATACCACCTCATGCCCTGTCCCGATCAAAACCTTTTTTACGTGATATTTCTGAAAAAACTCCACCACAGCATTTTCGTCCCGCAAATCTGCAATATAACACTGGTCAGCCCTGTCTGTCCCCGGCTCGCCGGCCGTTCCAACTGCCAGCGCTACCTTATATCCTCTTTCCTGAAGCTTTTCTGTCAATGCGTCTCCTGAGCTTCCTCCGATAACTCCAATGTATTCTCCCATTATTCTCCCTCCTTATAACCATTTTTCGCCTTTTCGTCCAGGCCTTTCGTCCAGTCCTAATTGACGCCTTCCCTTTTTAAAACTACAATGGCTCCTTTGATACATATCTTGATATCCTTCCAAAAAGAATATCCCCGCACATATTCCAAGTCATACCGTATCTTTTCTTCCGGCTTCAAAAGGCTCCTGCCTCTGACATCTGCCAAACAAAGAAGCCCCGGTACAATCGAGAGACGTTCTTTCTGGTTTTCATTCAGCTCACTGTATTCTTTCCAAATACCCGGCCTGGGACCCACCACACTCATGTCGCCTTTTAAAATATTCCATAGCTGTGGCAGCTCGTCCAGACTGGTCTTTCTTAAAAAACGGCCTGTCTTGGTAATCCTGCTGTCCGACATTGCAGTGTACAGCGGCCCTATTTGATCTGCATTTTTTACCATGGTGCGGAATTTACATATATAAAATGCTTTTCCATCCTTTCCCATTCTTTTTTGTTTATAAATAATGGGAATACCGTCTGAAACCAAAACGGCAATACTGATTCCAAGAAGCGCCGGCGACAGTATCACCAATCCCAATGCCGACAAAATCACGTCGCATAACCGTTTTCCAAACTTTCTGTACAGCATAACCTTCCCCTTATCCATTTACTATATGGAAAATCTTTTCGCAATTTTCCTTATGTTTTTTGTCAAACTGCGCTTTTGTCCATTCCATTAATTCCTGTTCTCTTGCCCTGATCTTCATAATATCCTTCTTCACATCTTCCGAATCATCAAATGCCTGGGATAAAATGACCATATCCGTCCCAATCCGATAATTCTCTGCCAGGATATCCTCCCCCGGTATCAGTCCCGCCCCCATTCTGGCAAGGCCGCCAAATCCAAAAGCAATTCCTTTACTTTTGGCAAGCCCTGCCACAAAATCCACCAGGCCGCCGGATAAGGGTTCAAATAGAAACTCCAATCCCATTCCCAGGCTCAAATCATTTAAACCGATATATAATTCATCAATACCCTCAATTTCAAGAATCTCTTTTATCCTGCTGAAGGCCTGCGGGGTTTCCAGCAAAAGGCAGGTGGCGGCCCTTCCGCCTACCAGACGTACAAATGCTTCTACCTCGCTATACTTTCTGAACATGGGCAGCATAATGATATTTGCGCCATAATCAATGCAGCGTTCAATCTCTTCTCCTGTTTTTTCCCAATAAGGATTCACCCTGGCTAAGATTTCAAGATTTGGCGCCGCCTGTCTTACCTTTTTTATGTCTTCAAATGTATGTCCCGGTACATAAGTATTCAGATTTTTCTGCCGTTCTGCTTTCCCATTTTTCTCCAAGTCAATGAAAATCCTGTCAACCCCTGCTTCCTGCGCCTTTTGTACCCTGTCTATATCCACAGATATCAGCATTAATTTTATCATTTTTCACTCCCACATTCCATAAAATCCATCGAAAAACCGCAGTTGAAAACGTAATCCAAAACTGATAAATTGGGAACGAACCCCCCCCATTGCTGTCTGTATTCCATGGGGCTGAAATCCGTGTATCTCAACTCTATATTTCGTACCCGGAAGTCTTCTTCCTTTTGGTATGCTTTTGCCCCGTTACCGGAAAAGTATACGTCTGCACCCAACTCTTCACAGATATCCAGCACTCGCTCTTCTCTCACAGTATGGATATCCATTTCAGAAGAAATATAGATTTCTGTTGTTATACCAAATTGCTGAATCAGCCATGTATTTATAGCAATATTCTGCTCTGCCAGACTTGCATAAGATTCTGACAGTTTTTTTTCAAACTCCGGGAATACTTCTTCAAAAAAAGCCGCCTTTTTATAATTCATTTCAAGTGTCTTTAAATGCTTCTTTTTCCACCCCAACTCATCCCTTGTACGGACTGCACAGATTGAATCGCCTAGATGCTGCTCAACCGGCACCTTCAGGCGACATTCCCCCTGAGGGGTCTTGACCCGGTTCCAGTGGTGCATATTGTCATTGGAAAATTGACAGTCATCTAAAAAAACAAATTTATCCGACTTTGCAACCTTATAAAAAAACCCCATATATGGAATATAATCTGGCTGATGTATGGATACAATCATATTCTTCCCCCATTTTATACCATTCTTCTGAACGCGCACATAAAGGCTTCCGCATACTTACACCCTGACTGGGCTCCCCTATATGCAGCAAGCCCCCTAATCGCCTCTTCACTTCTGGGATGCGGATAACTGCGCATAACTCCCTGATAAGAATGAAGAGCCTCCAATTTCTTTTCCAGCCCTTCTTTTCCAATTTCCACAAAAAGGTTCGGGGAAAATTTATCCATACCATCATTCAATGCCCATTCTGTTGATGAAGGCACTTCCATATACCACAGTTCTTCCAAGGGGGCCACGTCAGTCCGTCTCTGAAACTGCCTGACCGCCGCCTGACAAGCCAAAGATGTATGCAGATGGTCGTTATTCAAATCCGTCGGAAAATGGGTGATTACCTTCCGGGCCTTTGTGTCACGAATTGCTTTTTCAATAAACTGCACCAATTTAAGATGCGGCACCGTATTCATCTCAATATTGGGAAAATCACCAATAATACGGTTCTTTACCCCCAATATCTCCATAGCATTATACATATCTTCCTTTAACTCTTCATCTTCCGGCCTTGCACTTCTTGCTTTCGCTTCCCCCACCATAATACACACATTTACTTCCTCATCCATCTGCGTAAGATGATGAATTGCCCCTCCAGCCCCCAGGACTTCGTCATCCGGGTGTGCCGCCACAATTAAATATGACATTCCCTTCTCCTCTCCTCTCATTTCCACGAATCAAAATAATCAGCGCCAGCGGAAGAATCATCATGGTACCCGTGGAGATTCCCACGCAAAAACCATATAACCCAAGATTCACTGCCAGGCACAAAGGCAACTTTTCCCATTGTCTCCGTATAATCAATTCAACAAACAGCAACACATTGATAACCAAAATGCCGGCCAGCAGTATAAAATAAATAAAATAAAAACGTGAATCTGCAATATAAATAATTCTTCCCATGCCGTGCTTCAGCATATTAACCATGCCTTCTATCCCACCGCCAAAATAGGAAATATTTTTATTCAACATTTTTATAATATAACCGGCCACCTTGCTCCATACAGGGAACATTATGACACACGCAATCCCTCCCCCAGCAGCAATCCTTACCCTGTCTTTTACAGAGCAGTCAAACAGGTATCGGATGATAAACATCAAAAATATATATCCAAAAGTAAGAAGCATTGTCCCGCTGCTGACCGTAGTAAGCAAGAAGCCAACGCCCAGCCAGAACCATCTGAATATCAGGGAAACCTGTTTTTTTCTGATCAGGCATATATCCTGGTAAAGGATAATAAACAGACCCAGAAACGCAAACACGATCCTGCCGCTCATTGCAACTGACAATACCAACAACAATATGCCAAGCAAGAAACCAGAAGTCCAAATTTCCCGGATATAAAGCTTCAACACCCTGCATACCCCTATAAACAGCAATTCAAATATCAGCCCAACATAAATTGTAAACCCCTCATTTATTCCAACATTCCCAAACAAACTCAGCAAGTAACCCGGATATGCCACCAGCAGCCTGACCGCATGCATATGCCCTCTGGAAAACCAGTAAAAAAGATTCGCATTAATGTTCAATAAAGACTTCGCCTGAGACAAAAATTCAAACTGGACATTCCCCACAAAAATTTCCACCATAAGAAGTATATCAAATATGAGCAACAGTAAGCGTTCACGTCTGCTGAATTTATCTTCTGCCCATAAAAAAATCCAGAGGGAACAGACCATAAAGAACAGTCCCATACTCAGTAACGCCGCCAGAACAGACATCGGAAACAGTATTACAGAAAACAAGATTCTCTTCCGTTTATATCCCATGAACCAATATCTCCCAAATGTTTAATATAGAAAAATCGCTTTCTCAGCAGCTATTTTGCAGTTTTTGCACAATTCCATTTCCGCTCTCACTGCGTTCCGTCTGGACACCCCGATCTTTTCCACTAAAATAATTTGATAATCCAAAGTTTCCATAATTTTGCCGACCGCTTCCGGCTGTTTTTGAATCTCTTCTAAGTACTCCGCCCCTATGCCTTTGGCCTGGCACTTTTCTGTTGTCAGCTTTAAAATCTCTCTTACTGTTTCATCTGGAGAAGCGCTGATAAAATATATTTTCTGGCCAGGACATTGGCTTACCGCTTGAATCGCAAGCAGTTCCGCACATTTTTGTTCTTCTACAGAGATTACATTGCTATAACGCAGACGGCGGAAAGCCCCCCCCTTCCCACTTTTTACCACATAGGCCCCGATTACATGCAGACCATATGGCAAGACCATTTCTAAACTTTCCTGAATCCGCCCTCCATATAGATAGATGATCAAAAGTACCGCCACCAGAAGCACCCAGCCTCCTCCAGTCAACAACACTACTTTTTTTATCATCTCCGTATATCCACTCTGCCCTGCCTGGGAAGCAGAGGCGCTCTCTATTTCTTTTTTTAGGGCCTCCAAATATGTTGACACCTGATCCTGCTCACGGCTCAGATCCAGATCCATCTCTTTGCTGCTGTTCCATTCCACCAGCTTTAACTGGCAGCAGCGATAAGTTTGCGCCACCTTTTCTTCATAGTCCCGAATCGTCTTATCCACAACAGCGGCAATTTCCTGTCCCCGGGCGCTGTCTCCCGTCCGTACATAAACACTGAACCATGTTCCATGGTTCGCTATAGATACGATTTCATAAATATACTGCTTATCCACAGATACTGTCTCCGCTACCTGCTCTGCCAATTTTCCAGACCCAATAAACCCCTCATACTGTCCGGCTGCCATTTTTTTATATTCCCATTCATTTTCCAAGGGTTCCTCTATCACAAAGTCATAGACAAGCGACTCCTTATACACATTTGTCGGATCAATATTCATTTTTATCGAATCTTCCAAATATTCTTCCACACGTTCATATTCCTGGACTACCTCCTCTGAAACTGTATCTTCATTCTCCTCTCCAGAAATGTTCCCGCTTAAAAACACAAAAACTAAAGCAAACACCGCTATCAGAACAAAAAAATACCACTTACTGATACAGTAAAAAAATATATTTTTCACATCGATATCATCATTTCTGTTCTTCATCCTGTTATCTCCTTAATCTCCCCTTTGTTTTTCATTAATCTGTGGATGATAAGTGGGCACAATCTCCTGCACTATCCTCCGGATATCATCCGGTTCTTCCACCACATAATCCTTCAACCTCTCCAGTTGTTTCAAAAATCTGTTTTCGTCAAGCTCAATGGGCTTCCCAATGTGTATCAGCTCATTGGCCGTGGCCTGCAGCCCCTCTTCTTTCATTAACGTTTCTTCATACAATTTTTCCCCCGGCCTAAGCCCTGTAAACTCAATTTTAATGTCCACGTCCGGTTTATATCCTGAAAGCAAAATCAAGTTCCGCGCCAAATCCAGAATCTTTACCGGTTTTCCCATATCCAGGACAAAAATCTCCCCTCCCCTGGCATAAACTCCCGCCTGCAGAACCAGGGAAACCGCTTCCGGGATCGTCATAAAATAACGGGTGATTTCGGGATGTGTAACAGTAACTGGCCCTCCCTCTGCAATCTGTTTCTTAAATAAAGGAATCACACTGCCGTTGCTCCCCAGCACATTTCCAAAACGTACGGCAACAAATTCTGTTTTCGACCATTTATCATAAGTTTGAATCAGCATCTCACAGATTCGTTTCGTCGCCCCCATGATGTTGGTAGGATTCACCGCTTTGTCTGTCGATATCATAACAAAACGCTCCACCTTCCATTTATCTGCCGCCACTACCACTTTCCAGGTTCCCAGCACATTATTTTTCACCGCTTCATTGGGACTGTCCTCCATCAGCGGCACATGCTTATGGGCTGCCGCATGGTATACAATTTCTGGACGATACGTTTCAAAAATCTGGTCAATGCGCTTTGTATTACGCACAGAAGCAATCAGCACTACTAAATCCAGTTCTGGATAACGGCTTTTCAGCTCATTTTGTATCTCGTATGTGGTATTCTCATAGATATCCACCAACACAAGTTGCCTCGGGTTATGGGCAGCGATCTGGCGGCACAACTCGCTTCCGATGGAGCCTCCTCCTCCTGTCACCATGACCACCTTATTGGATACATAGTCCAAAATAGACGTCAAATCCACCTGTACCGGTTCTCTTCCCAAAAGATCGTTCATACCCACTGCCTTCAAATTGCTGACGTTGACATCGCCGTTTACAATTTGATAAATTCCCGGGACGCGTTTCAGTGTACATCCTGTCTGTTTACAAATATCCAGAATATCTTTTATCTTTGCAGCAGACACAGATGGCATAGCGATAATAATTTCTTTTACATGATAATGTTTAGCAGCTTCTATGATAGTTTCTCTTCCGCCAAGGATCTTCACACCGTGGATATAATTCCCAATCTTATTTTTATCGTCGTCAATAACCCCGACAATGTTTTTTTTCAAATACTGGCTATCCCTGATTTCCTTGATCAGCGCGTTTCCTGCGGCACCTGCCCCTATAATCAGGACATTGTTTCTCGCCCCCTCAGATATTTCCCGGGTAGCTATGATGCCAACGCCACGATAGGCATACCTGCTGACGCTCATCAATATGATAAGCAGCACTCCGTAAGATACATAAAAACTGCGGGGCAGCGCATACGTATCGTATCCATTCACTAAAAACATTAAAACATAATTCATAAAAGTGGATATCAGACATGCCAGGACAATATTAAGAAGTTCCATTGTTCCGGCATAGAACCATAAAATAGAATATAGACGGAAAATTGAAAAAATCAGCACTGCGCTGATCAGCAGAAACGGTAATCCACGCCATAATGCTGCCACATACTTTGACGGTATATCTTTGTAAGAAAATTCAAAGCGCAGCATTAAAGCAATAAACGCCGCCAAAGCCACCATAAACATATCATAGCACATCAAAAAAATTCGTTTTGTCCGAAGAGCTTTATCTTTTAAATTCATTCGTATATTCTCCATTTTGCCTGGAAACAGGACTGAATTTATATCATCTACTGTAGTTTGCACGAAAATAAGGTGAAATATTTACCTGATCAGAAATAGGAATAATCTGCATAAGGCATAAACATTATACCATAAAAAAGCTCTTCCGCAACAGGAAAGCAGAAGTTTTGTAATGTTTTTGTAATATTACCATAATTTTCCCTTAAGCTCTCAAGTCTTTCCCACGTCCAAAGGCTCTTTTGTATAGTTTCTGAGGGAAAAATCAGAAGATAATAACGTCAGGTTTGGATTATAATAAGGATCCCCCGCGTCCAAAATATCCTTCCAACGATTTCGGAAAGTTTCAACTTCCTGGTCAAAACGAAGGATTTTTTCTGGCGTATCCTCTATACCCCTGGATTTTGACTCATAATGATAAAGCTGGGCAAAAGGATTGTAAACCACCAGTTTTTCCATGCTCCGCACTTTCAGGCAGTAATCAATATCATTGAAAGCCACTGCCAGCCCCTCGTCGAATCCCCCTGTTTCCTCGAAAATACTCCGTTTTGTCATCATACAGGCTGCTGTGACTGCACTATAATCCTGAGCGCACATGGAGCGCAGAAAATACGTCTTTTCCCCTTTGTGAAACCCAATAAAAGTATGTCCGGCAATCCCTTTATAGCCCACAACCACCCCTGCATGCTGAATGGTATCATCATCATAAAAAAGCTGGGCCCCGACAATTCCCACATCATCCCGCTGGCAAAAACCTAAAAGTTCTTCTATACAGTTTTCATTAATCAACTCCGTATCATTATTCAAAAACAACAAATACTCCCCCTTCGCGTAAGGCAGGGCATAGTTATTAATTGCTGAAAAATTAAACCCTCTTCCCGTCCACCGGATCACCTGAAGATTTTTATAAGCAGCCTCCAGCTCTCTATAACATTGGAAAGTTTCCTCTTCTGTACTGTTATTCTCCACAATGATCACTTCCAGATTTTTATAAGTCGCCTTTTCCAGAAGGGATTTTACACAGATACGTAAATCATCTGTATGATCTTTGCTGGGGATAATCACAGAAACAAAAGGTTCCCCTTTCACCGGATACCGCACCCGGTAAGCTCCCAACACTTCGTTTTCTTCCACCTGCACCTTTCCAATTCCCACTCTCTCACAATGGGATTTAATGGCCCTGGATCCAGCTTCAAAAGCATACAGCTTTTTTTGGGGATCCTCCGCTGTGGATCCTGCATTTACCCGCCAGTGGTACAACACACGCGGAATATGACAGATCGCCTCTGCCTGCTCCGTACACCGGAAAATAAAATCATAATCCTGAGAACCGTCAAATTCTGGACGGAATACGCCCACCTTTTCCACCAATGCCCGTTCCACCACAAACAAATGAGAAATATAATTCATGCTGCGAAGAAGGTCCGGATTAAAATCCGGCTTAAAATGGGCGTCAAAATAAAAAGCTCTCCCTTTTTTCACAGTTAGTTTATCTTCGTCTGAATAAAGCACCTGAACCTTCCGCCCTTCTGTCCTTTCTCTGTTGATCCGAAGGGCACACTCATACAGGGCATCTTCCGTCAGCGTATCATCATGATCCAGCAAAACAATGTAATCCCCCTCCGCCATGGAGAGAGCCGCGTTGGTATTCCCTGCAATCCCCAGGTTTTCCTGCAGACGGACATATTTTACCCGCGCATCCACCCTCTGATAGCTTTCGACCCATTTGGAAAGATTTTCTCCGTCGTCCCCATTTACGGAACCACTGCCGTCAGCCAGGCAAAGCTCCCAATTCCCATAAGTCTGATCCTGAACCGATTTTATCATCTCTCCAAGAAATTTTTTTGGTGTCCGGTAAAGGGGGACTATGATACTGAATTTAGGCGTAATAGCAAATTTTTTATTTCTCTGGGCCTCCAACTCCCTTGGTGAAGGCTGTACCTGAATCCGCCAGTCATGATAATGCTCCCTGCTTTTTTTCAGTTTCCCAAATAGCTTTTTTAAAAAAGCCCTCCATCCATACTGCTTTAATATGGTTATTCCGCGTCCCACCGTATCCGGCCTGAAAAGCTGCTTCAATCTGGAAAAGGGAACCGGACGTTCTTCTTTCGCGCCTCCGTCATGCAGTTTTCTTCTCATGGTTTTTCCATCTGCCCGAAACACGATCGCATAAGTATCTTCGGAATCGTAAGAAAAGGTAATACAAAAACCAAGTTTTAATGTGCTCTTTCCCCAAAAAAATTCCCGGTTCACATCGAAGCGCCCTGCATCTGTACGTGTGAATGGAACGTTTCCGCTTTTTTTCCCGATAATTTCAATTTCCACAGGAATATTCGGTGAATCACTGACCGCCCACCCGGAAATCGTCATTTCACAATCTTTGGTTTTTATATGGTCAATATAATATTTCACAGTCTTTTCCCTCCATCCGTTTCCTGCGGTTTCTGTTTTTCCCTATTTCTCCCTAAAGACCTGTACAAAAAACGAGGGCATTTTCGGGACTTCCCAAAATGCCCTGTTTTATATTTTATCCTATTTCCTTCTGACTTTCAACCCTATCAATACGCTGTATAGCTTAAGTCCAAGTCAACATTTCCAGGGATCCCATTCACGCGCCCCTGCTCTGTATACTGCCACATTTTTACTCCGGTCAGGCCAGTATAATTTCCGCCTTCATATCCGGTACTGCGAACCATTGTCCTGGTGGCCGCATCATTAAAATCCAAGCTTGACTGAATTAAATCCCAGCGGTATCTGGCCAGCCAGATACCATAAGTGGAAGCCACCTCATTATAATCAAATACCCTTCTCAGTTTACTGGGGCTTCCATATACTACTGTTTTATAACCGGCTTTCTGCAACACAGAACAATACGCTTTCGCCATTGCCATATTATTTAATTTGGCAGCCGTCGTCATATGTTCCGGCTCCTCCAAATCAAAAGCTATGGGATATGTCACATGATATTTTTTCAAAAGGCTTACGGCAAATTCTGCTTCCGCTGCTGCTTCCTGAGGCGTCGAAGCATAGCAATACACATATCCGCCGATGGGAATCCCATTGGCAAGGGCTCCCTGGGCGTTTTTCTCAAAATACCGGTCTGCCATCACAGTTCCGCCTGTTGACCCTGTATTTTTCTGGGTAATCCGCAACATGGCAAACTCTACGCCATCTGCCTTTGCGCTTTTCCAGTTGACAGTTTCCTGCCATGCTGAAACATCCACGCCCCAAAACTCCGGCTTATAATATGTATTTTGGGTGGAACCGGGAGCGCTCCCTCCTTTTGCCACCAATTTGATTTCTATGGATTCCACGCGTTTTCCATAACCTTCACTTCCTACCGGCTCCCCGTTGGATCCCCATCCTGTCCAGCCATAGGTCTGGCAGTGGACGCGGTAATAAATATCATACTTTTTCGCCAGATCCCCAGTAAGGCGGATCTCAATGCCCTCCAGACGTTTGGACTTATTAACCGTTCCCGCAATATTTCCCTCTTTTACCCAATCCATCCAGCCGTATGTCTGGGCGTGGACACGGTATTCTACACTCCCCTCCACCAAATAATGGTTATCCACGTGGATTTTAATGGCTTCCAGGCGTTTTGCTTCGCCAGTCGTCCCGTTTGACTGCCCGTTCCAGGTTTCCGGCAACCAGCCATAAGTCTCTACATAAGTCTGATATGTAACCTTAAAGTCTTCTCTATAACTTCCTGCAGAACTTCCAGGCGCCGCTCCGCCCTTCCCTACCAAAACAATCTGGATACCTTCCAACCGCTTCCCATAGCCCATGCTTCCAGCCGGCGCCCCGTTTTTGGCCCAGCCCATCCAGCCAAAGGTCTGGCAATGGACGCGGTAATAGACATCGTACTTTTTCTCCATTTCTCCTGTGAGACGGATCTGAATTGCCTCCAGACGTTTATATTTCCCTTCTGTTCCACTTAACTTTCCATTGGACACCCAATTCATCCAGCCATAGGTCTGCACATGAGTTTTATATTCAATTCCTCCCGGAACCGGTGTGTCTTTCAACTCAATGTTTATACCCTCCAGGCGTTTGTATTTCCCTTCTGTTCCACTTGTTTTCCCATCCAAAACCCAATCCATCCAGCCATAAGTCTGTACATGGGTTCTGTAAGACACATGGGGCACACCGGCTCCATAAAGCTCTGCCGCTTCCGTAAGCGCCCCCTCATCACCTGTTGTTTCTTCCTGCTCCTGAGAAACCGTAGTCTCCGCAGATTCTTCCGTATCCGGCTCTGCCTCATCAGATTCTGTCGTATCCGGCTCCGCCCCATCAGATTCTGTCGCATCCGACTCTGTCTCATCCGGCTCTGTTTCGTCAGATTCTGTCATATCTGACGGCGCATTGGGTTCTTCCGCATCCGGTTCTACAACATCCGGCGCTGCAGCAGATGCCCCCTCAGAAATCTCCCCACTTCTTTCTGATTCCTGCCCGTTTATCTGGATATCTTCTGGTCTATCTGCAGTTGCGGCGACGCTTAACGGCTGAATCACCATAAACAGACAAAGCATAACCCCTGTCACTATTTCTATCCATCTTCTCCTGGTCCTTTTTTTCACTGTCATCCCTCCACGTATGAATCTCTTGTATCTAAATTTCTTTATCATTATATCTGGGTTTCTTCTATCTTGCAATCATAAATATCTTCCAGCTTTATGAGGCCATATGCCAGTATTCTAAGATAAAAGCTCATTTCCCTTTTGGTTGATATATTCCAAATAAATTTTTAAACAAAATTTTCATTAATTCGCTGTTTCCTTTAAAAAAACTGATTTTTGTAGGTGTTTTCCCAGATTTAGGATAAGCCCTGGTTACAGGTACCTCACAGGCTTTATAGCCCAGCTGTGTCGCCCTCACCGACAAATACGCCAGCAATTCATAAGTCATAAAAATATCCCTGAGGGGCTGCACCCGTTTATCCTGCAAATACCTGGCTGAATACGCCCGGTATGCATTGGTCGTATCAGTAAACCTTTGACGGGCAGTCAGGGAAATCACCGGCGCATGAATTAATTTTACGGATAATAGCCGGATAAATGGCGTATTGACCGCTTTCCCCCCTTTTATGAAACGGGAACCCTGGACAAAATCATAGCCGGACTTCAATTTTTCTATAAATAGAGGCACATCTTCGATACTGTCTTTATTGTTTCCGTCAATGGTAATGATCCCCTTATATCCTCTTTGAAGCGCCCACCAGATTCCCATACGCAGCTGCGCTCCCTGCTTTCCGATATCCTGCTTAGTGAGCAGCGTATTAATCCCTAGCCTGCGAAGCCTCTTTTCTTCTGTACATCCGTCTGTAGAACCGCCGTCACAGATAACAAGGTCGGCATAATCCCCCACATGATATTTGCCCGCCCGCATCAGTTCTTTCTTTATCCTATCCCCCTCGTTGATAATCGGGATGAGGACGACATAATCTTTAGACTTTTTGGCATATTCCCTAGCTTCAAACTGTGGAACTCCTTTTTGTCTTTTATAAACCATATCAAAACTCCTGCTTTTCTGCAAAAACCTGTTTTACATACCGTAACACATACTCAATATCTGAAAGTGATTCTGTTGTTCCCATCTCAATGGAAACAAAACCTGAATACCCTTCTTTTCTCAAAAGCTCAAATAATTCCCCATGGAACCCTCTCTGTTCAATGATCTTTAAACCTGGTTCGCTGATGTGCACATGGCTGATATTTTTTACATTTCCTTCAAGCGCCGATACGGATTCCCGGTTCTGAATCATGGTACCCACATCCAGATTCAGCATAAACCCCACAGAATCCACCTGCCTGATCAACTCCAGGGCAGCCTCTGTATCATTTATAAAATTCGTATGATAGATAGGCGGATTGGCTTCCATGCCAATGACTACCCTCTTTGACGCCCCATAGTCCCCCAGTTCTTTAAAGAACCGGAAAGCAGGCTCCGAATCCACCCCTTCTGGAAGGTTGCGGTTTTTCGGGCAGCCGAATACCAAATTTCCACAGCCAATGGCAGCGGCAAAATCAACTGCCTTCTTTGTATATTCCAATAATCCTTCCCGTTCCTTTTGTGTGCCAAAAATATTTTCTGTACGCCCATACCAAATAGACTGCATAGACGGTATACAGAATCCATAATCCCTTTTTAACTGCCCGCTCCAAACCTTAGCGTCCTCCAGCTTTTCATAAGGCCTTTCAGGAAAAATCCTGGTGGGCGCAATCTCCAAGCCGGAATATCCATATTTTTCCATTAATCCATAAACCGATGAATCCAGGCTGGCCGGCCAGCCGATATTCGATATTGACAAATTCATAAATCAGTCTCCTGTCAAAATATTAATATCTTTAATTTGAAATTCCTGTTCGCTTTCAAAATTTATCGTGTCAATATTAAAGGCTTCCCAAAAATAATCCTGGCTTACTCGAATCATATAAGTGTTTGAACCTGGAAGCGCTGTGAAGGAATATTCATACCGGATCCCCGCTTCACGGCTGTCCAGGAAAATCACTGTCGCCTCAATATCCGTTTCTGATGGATTCACACATTCAAATGCCATATAATTTCCATTTGGTGTTTTTATTTTCTGAGAGCCAGAAAAAACATAGGAATGTCCTTCCACATTTTCCGGCTTTTCCAGAACATCATTTTTCCATGCTTCATATTCATCATAATGGGCCCAGATATAGGGAAGCTTCTGAAGAGAAAATTGATGATATGGCTCATATAAAAACAGTTCGGAGCCGTCTCCATCCGCCGATATATCTGCCGCATCGTATCCATAATCCACAAGGGTATATCCTGATTCCAAAAGGCCGGCGCCGGCTAACGTATCGGTAAAGCCAGTACGGAGTCCCTTTTTACACCAGATCACAAAATCACCTGTTTTTACGAGGGGCTGGTAATTCCGATAAATATATTCAGCAATTTTATAATACCGGATATTATGCGGGATCCCTATCATCTGCTGTGTAAAAGTATCTTCCGTCGTACCCACAATGGCCAGAGGGCAGTCATATTGAGCAACTTCATCCAAATAACATTCCTGTGAATATAAATCTGTCAAAAGCCCTGGGGTCTGCGCCACATAGCAAGGCCTCTCTCTCCCGGTAAGTGCGTACAGAGAAGTAATGTTTGCAAAATCAATAAAAGTCTGTTCCCTGGTCAGCAGCGTATCAAATATTGTTTCAAACTGCTCGATAAACGTAAGGGCCGGCTGGTCGAAAACAAGCCGTTCTTTCCCCAAATTTTCAGTCGTATTATTATGAAGATCCCAGTTTTCAGAAGCGGCGGCGGCATATGCAAATACGGAAGAAGCGGAATTTGGAAAAATGCTTGTCACCAGGGCTCCCTCCGCAAAAAGCAAAATTCCAAAAGTACACAACCACGCCAAAAGCTGTTTTTCCAGTGACCTGCCCTTTCTTCTCCATAAATACAGTACAAACAAAGGAATTGTCCAATGGACGTAATTAAGCAGTACTCCATTCTGTCCCAGACAAGCCGCCAGATTATGGTATACGACAGTCCTTGTGAAAAACAAAAGCTGCGCAAGGGCAAATACAATGGTCAAAACAGCCGCAGCCATATGGTTTTTATTCCTGACCAGCCAGAAAGCCGCCACGACCAGGATCACCACAGCAGATACCGGGACTATAAAATAAGCAAACAGAAACGCAAAAGTAGAAGGATCCCCAAAATCAGCCAATGCCCAGGTAGAGCTGGATCCAACACTCACAGAAAGCCATTCCCGCAGCCTGGAAATTACAGGAATCCCCGTAAACAATGCATAAAAAATGTAGGAAAGAAGCGCAGCGCCCCCAACGGCAGTTCCGCTTAAAATAAAACGTTTTAGTTTATCTTTTTCCTTGAATATCAGTAAAACATAGGCTAAAATGCAGGCAATGCCAAGGGATATCCCTTCGTCATAGGAGGTAAAAGCGCTGATCAAAACTACAAACCAGAACAGAAAATAAGCCCTGAAAGTCGTTCTTTTTATAATATATAATAAAGCGGCGACGGAAATAAAACAAAGGGAAGTGATTTTCACCCCATAATAATTGTACGGAAACAGGCATATAAATAAAATGGCGGCATCTTCGTCAAATAAAGTCCTGACAATATAAAATAAAGCGAGGACTCCCCCAACTGCGCCTAAAGGAAAGTAAGGGTTGGCAAGAACTGTTTTTATATCTGAATGCAGAAGATAATAAATGAGATGCGTCCACATATCTCCCAGCGCATGAGCGGAAAAATAATCAACAATCGGTATTTTTCCATAAAAAACAGTATCTGCAAAAACGGATGTGTTTCCCCCTTCATAAATACCGGAATAGCGGCTGAGAGGCCACATATACTGGTACGTATATGCAAAAAAACTTAAAGCGCATAGACTGAGGATGGCTCCCACAAACCCTACTGTAGAAAATGACAGTTTCTTTTTTCTGAAAAGAAAAACAATCGCCACGGACAAAAACACAAAAACTAAGGCGACTCCTCCAATACATGTATAATAGTTGCGGATATCCTTTCCTCTCTCTGTAAGAAGGTAAATCCCCTCCAATGTCAGACGGAGGATAGCCGGCGTCCACATAAGCAAAAACAACAGGTTCTGGCTGTCTTTAAAAATCCTGGCTCCAAAAGCAGTTTTACAGGCCACGGCAGCATAACACATAAGACATACCCACACAATCAAAATGCTGACATTCATACTGACCCGCAAAAGGATATTAGAGGAAAGAACAGCAACCATATACCCCACGAAAAAACAGGTAACATCAGAAAAACAAAAAATTTGTTTTGCATCAATCAAAGCAATCACTGTCAGAATCCCCTGGAAAGCCAACATATTTTTGATCAGGACTTCTGCACAATGCCCTTCAAAACCCGCCATATATCTGGAAACATACGACACTACTACGGAACACAGCAATATCATGCTGATTTTCAGGTATATTTTTTTATATTGTGGCCTGACGTTAAAAAGCAACGTATATGCCAACGCTGAAAATGAAAAAAACATTGGAATAAAAAGAAAAAACAAAAAGTAAAAATTCTGAATCCGCTTTCCAATGGAAATACCAGAAAGGACAGCAGGGGAAAATGTCCTGTCCCAGTCCGCCATGTCCACATTTGCCAGAGGGTCAATATAAAACAAAAACAGAAGCGCTGTAACTGCTGCAATCAGAAAAATCTGCTTATCCATTTCTTTTAACAGGTTCTGGACTTTTGTTTTTTTGAATCTAAACCGCATATTTATTTCCTTTACTGTGTTAAAAATTCTTTAATTTCATTGAGGACTTCTTGTTTATGGCAAATGTACCCGCCGCTCCCGCCAAATACTTTTGCATAAACCGTCCTGTAGTCGTAGTTGGCCAAAGGGCCGTCCAGTTCATTCACAAACTCTTTTCTAGTGAGATATCTGTATAGTTCCCCGGCAGAAACCGGCTCCGTGGCCGGATGCCATAACTGGATACCAAACTGCAGCGCAGTCTGGATGTCCCCCCATAGCCTTGCAAGATTATAAAACTGATATATGCTCCTGCTATCCGTGAAATTCAGGGCGCTAAAGCCGGTTTTTTGAAATTTCTCCTTTAGCGCTGCTTTTTCCTCTGGAGAAATCTCCTTCAGTTTATAAAAACCGTTATCCTGCAGGTCATAAGAGTCCTTTATACTTCCATCTGTTTCACAAAGCTCTTCCATCTTCTGCTCCTTCAGCATGAATGGGATTACATTCATATAATCGTAAATAAAATTCTTTTTTATGTTTTTCCCAAACAAGCCGGGCAGCCGGACAATCAGGGCGCCAGGATATTTTTCATGTACCCATAGTTCCAGCTGATACCGGTTATATCCATAAGGATGCAGATTTTCTGTATCAATGGGAGAAGTCTCATCAACCCCATATGGAACTTTAAATACATCAATCGTCGAAATCAAAACCAGCTTTTGGGGATTGATTTTTGAAATATTCTCTTCTGCCTGAAGAATCATTTCCATATCTTTTTCAGGCTCGTGGTTTGCAAGATATTTTTCTGCCCGGAGGCCGGCATAAACTAAAAGATCCGGCTCCGTACCATAAGCCTTTGTAATATTTTTAGAATTATATACTTGATCAAACTGTCCGGAAGCATATAGATTACTGCCTACAAAACCTGTATATCCCACTAAAATATTCATAAATCCCTCCTTATTTTGTCAATTTCTCAATACTCTCAAAACTATACTGTTTCCGTTTAAACACAAGATCCACCAGCAGCTGCAAATATTTTACAATGATTGTCAAAACGGCGAACAGCCCAAAAAAAGCCAGTGACAAAAATAAAATTGTGGTAGTCCATCCGGCAATGGGATGGGAGGTCAGATAAATAGTGACAGAGTATACCACCATAAACACAGACATGGACATCATTAATACTGTCATAATCAAAGAAAACCTATAGCCCACCTCTGTAAACAGGATCAGCAAATCCACCGCAAGGCCAGCCCTGTAATTTTTTTCTTTTTTATCACCCCTGCCGCCAGCCATATCATTTTGAACGGAATACCTCCTGTTGTCTGTTTTCAACCCGCAGTTGGCATAAAGCGCTTTCCTGTATGGTACCGTCTTATTCATGGAACTGATCCTGTTGATTACCCTCCGGCTTAAAATCCGAAACCGCTCTGTCGATAATTTATAAGTCAGCTCTGTAAAGCAGTCAAACACTTTGTAAAAAAGCTTTGAAGAAAGCCGCTCTTTTTTATCTGGAGAAGCGCTGACAATGTCATACCCCTCCAATGACCTGTGGTACACTTTCATGATCTCAGATTCGTCGAAATCCAGGATTGTGGAATCAAATTCAAAGACAAAATCGCCGATTGTCAAATCCATTCCGGCATTCATCGCCGTTTCCAATCCGTGAAAATAACTCATATTCAATATGGAAATACTTGTCGCCGCCGCTGTCTGGCTGACTTTTTTGATCACCGCAGCACTGTCGTCGGCAGAACCGTCATTGACACAGATGATTTCTGAATGTTCAAAGTTTTCTTCCAAAACTTCTATCAATGTTTTCAGAAACTGTCCAACTCTTTCTTCTGCATTATGCACATATACAACAGCCGATATAAAATTTTTTTCTTTATTAACCATTTTCCAGCACCTCATCTAAATCATACACCGTATTTATTTTCCCGGACAAAACCCCTACACATGTGGGATTTTTAGAATATGTGCGTATCACCGTCGGCCTCGAATCATCAATCTCCGAGCTCATTAAAATCGGTTTCATGGAAAATAACGACTCTTTATATTGGAAATCGTATTCTTCCCGCAAATATTTTCGCGCAAGATTCGCCATATACGGAAACGCCGATACCGGTTTTGCCGGACAGTCATTGCAGTTACCCAAATGCCTCGGAGAACAATGACCTCTGCTGTTTTCCTGACAAACAAATGTTGGTACAGCCGCATAGCTGGTCGTATGAGGCGTAAAAGTCACAGACGTAAGTGAATGGAGCCCTGTCTTTCCAAAAGGCATGATGGAAAAAAAAGGACCGTCCATAACCGTAAAACCATATTCTTTCAGGGAATCATTCACATCGCAAAGGATAATCTCACACAATTCGTATTTTATTTTAAACTTTTCATATCCCAGCATATCTAAAACCTGATTTGTCCCGGCATAAGTCGCATTAAGCAAAAAGCCCGTCTGGTACTCATTCCCTTCACAGTCCCTGACCAAATAGCTCTCCTGCAGTTTTTCAATAGAATGAATTTTAACATCATATTTTATCACCACATTTTTTAAAGAAGAAAGCCTGTCCAGATAATAATCCTTTAAGATCATCGCATCGTACGTATATTCCCTGGTCATAAAAGCGCCGTCACACATTCCTTTTTTAAAAAACTGTTCCGTATGCAGCTCTTCGCATGGAATCCCTGCCGCCATGCAGAAATGCATAAACTGTTCTCCATTGGACCAGGAATAGTCTGCCGATGTGGCATACACTTTATAAAATTCCCGATTGATGCAAAAACTGAAGTCTTTATTAAAACGTTCAAAATAGCCGGCAGATTTCATTGCCGTGGAAATAGATCTGGGATAATGATATCCCTGGTGCACTCGTGCCTGATTAATATAAGTAGCACGTCCAAAGGGTACAGAATCACATTCTAATACAAGAACTTTCTGGCCCCGCTCTCCACAAAACAACGCCGCATATAAGCCATACAATCCGGCGCCAATTATAATTTTGTCAAAATTCTCTTTCATATCTGGCCCTCTCTGAAAAATATATCATTTATACACCGGATATTTTCCCAATGAAACTTCAAATATAATCATTATATAGCCCTTTTTATGGATTGGCAATTCTTTTTTTATGGCCGAAGGCAAAATACCAGAGTGTAATCATTGAAACTCTACAATTTCCATGTTAAAATAAGTCTGTGTAAAATATTATATTGAAATCAACACAAGGAGTTTCTAGGTCTCTTGGAAAAATTAAAAATTGTCTGCCGCAAATTATTAAATTGTTTAAACAGCCCTGTCCCCCAAAAAGCTGTTCAAAAAAAAGACATCCTCATCTGGGGCTTTATAGGAGCCTTTGCTTTTATTTCAATCTACGGCCTTTTGCCATTGGATGTCACTTATGACCACTGGCTCATAAATGGATATGACGGATCAGACGCCACACAACATTACGCAGGGTGGATGGCATTCCGCCGATCCCCATGGTCACTGCCTTTAGGCATAATAGACGGACTGGGAGGCACTGCCGTAACATATACAGACTCCATCCCTTTAGCTGCTGTCTTTTTTAAGATCCTCCGCGGGATACTTCCTGAAACATTTCAGTTTTTTGG
Organism: uncultured Lachnotalea sp.; assembly: GCA_948470255.1. Lineage (GTDB taxonomy): Bacteria > Bacillota > Clostridia > Lachnospirales > Lachnospiraceae > Lientehia. The sequence continues at coordinate 79,413 of CAOKOS010000001.1, read as the reverse complement.
TATTTACATTTTCTTTTGCTTTATTTTACAGGGAATATCTTCAGGGCTGCTGATCAGTATTTTTTCAAAGGATAAAATTTTCACCTGTTTAGGCGTTATTCTGTTTTGCTATTCCCCCATCATGATTGACCGGGCTTTCAAACACACTGCCCTGGCTTCCCATTGGTTAATCCTCTTTACTTTATATTTTTATTTTAAATCCAGAGAAAGTGGAAAAATGTCTCTGTGGAACTCTCTTATTTGTGTCCTGTCCATGGGGATTCATCCCTATTTCCTGCCTGTTATTTTCGGGCTGGTCTTCGCCAATGCCATAGAGCTGTCAATTAGGGACAAAAAACAGATTTACCGGTCTGTCGGTGTTTCTCTGGTTTCTTTATTATTAACTGTGTCCTTTGGCTATCTAATCGGTGCACTTGGAACTTCTTCCTCTCTCAGTGGACATGGATATGGGTATTTTTCCATGAATTTAAACGCCATCGTCAATCCCCAGGGTGGTTCCCGCATCATCTGGTCCAAATTTTTAAAGCCCTTGCCCCAAATACTGGGAAATTATGATGGTTTTAACTATCTTGGCCTGGGAGGGATATTCCTCCTCTTCCCTACAGTCATTACAGCCATTATAAACAGGGAACAGTCAATAAACTGGATTAAAAAAAATTTTGCTTTGATTATTTTATCCGCAGGCTTCTGGATTTTTGCAGTGAGTAACGTTGTCACTTTCAATGGAAAGATTCTGTTTACCTACCCTTTACCAGAAACTATTTTAAGTTTTGCTTCCATATTCCGGGCCAGTTCCAGAATTTTTTATCCTGTATATTATCTTCTGATTTTATCAGGTATCAATGGAATATACGTTTTAATCAATGCCAACTGGAAAAATCTAGTCCTGCTTGCCGCTGTTTTCATACAGCTAATTGATATTTCTCCCGCGCTCAGCCTCAAATGGCGCTCTTTTGACAGAGAAAACATCGAAAAAACATATCAGGCCAGCAGTTTCACCGGAAGTTTATTATGGAACAGTATTGCAAGATCATGTGAAAAAATAAAAATGCTGGATAATACTGGCGATTACAAATTGGCCGCCTTTGGAGAGAAATATCATCTTTCTCCCGATCTGTCCATATCCAGCTCCCATTACAGTGGAGGTATTGATTTAAACCGCATTTACCAGGAAAACTATCATGAAATTGCTGCTGGCAATTTAGACATAAATGCAGCATATGTCACATCAGATGAAAATTTTCTTCCTTTACTCCTTCCACAAAACGAAGATATTGAGATATTTAAAGATCAGTCTTATTTTATTATTGCCTCTCCTGTTTTAAAACTGTCTGGAAAGCCCCTTGATAAAACACAGTATACAAAATTTTCTGCCGCCAACCTGACAGATGACTACTGGACAGCCGGTATTTCCAGCAAAGAGGAATGTAATATAATTTTATTTAAATATTCCGATCCTCTATACCAAATGATAAATTCATCCCGGAATATTATATGTAATAAAGAAACTTATAAAATTACTGATGTGATGCAGGATGGGAATTGGATTCGAGTGACTGTAGACAGAGAAGCGAAAGGCTGTGGTTATCCCAATAAACTTCTGTTTCAATAATTCAAGTGGAAATCATGTACTCAAAAAGGGCTGCTGCAAATAAGATATTCTGGTATTTGCAGCAACCCTTTTTCTTTCATTTATAATGCCGGATCTGTGGGATCCCAGTTCTGGTTTTCCGGGATCTTAGGAACCACCGGCCTGTCAAAAGGCCCGGGATTTGTATCGTTATATACAATTACTGTCGTTCCAATTCTACATCTGGTATAAATCCAGTAAGCTTCTCCGCATACCAGGCGGATGCAGCCTGACGACCGGACAGTGCCAAGCCCATTGTAACCATAAGCGATCATCGTCCTGTTATCGGGACGCTCATAAGTAACGGAATGGAACAGGAACCCTTCCCCTTTCGTCAACCGCGTTGCGTATTGCGCATAAGTGCCGTTAAACATGGCTCTCCAACGATACTTCTCCGGAGTATAGAAGGTTCCCAATGGCGTATCATCCCCCGTTGAACAAAGCATGGCCTTAACTGGAATAATATATCCATTGGCTCCGTCACTGGCATAAACTGTAATACAGTTTGCCAGCTTGTTTACTTTCAGCAAATAAGAAGACTGGGGGCCAATGATATGATCCACATTCTGGCATAAGCTGCCATCACTGTTGAAATAATACTTAAGGCCGCCTATATATCTCCATCCGCTTGCAGGGACACCGTAATCATAGTAATATCTCTGGCCGTTTCGGAAGATCCAGCCATTTTCAGTGCTCCAGACACCGGAAGAAGAATAATATCTCTTTTCTCCGCCGATCTGGTAAACGCCAGGCCCTGTATATTCACGATAAGAGGCCTCATCCAGGGACACCGGGGAACCGCCGCTTTTAGCTCCAATTCTGATTTCTATGGCTTCCGCCCGAAGCGACAGGCCGTTTGTCCCTGCCGTCTCCCCATTTTTTGCCCAGCCAAGCCAGCCGTACCCTTCGACATACACCCGATAGTAAACGTCACATACACTGGCATACTGACCAGTCAGACGGACCTGAAGCGCTTCCACACGCTTGGCCTTTCCTGTCGTACCGTTCAACACACCATCTTGGCTCCAAGGCCTCCATCCATAGCTCTGGACATGGGTTCTGTATTCAATCCCCCCCGACAGATTTGTATCTCCTGTCAGTTTTACTCCCAGGGACTCCAAACGTTTATTTTTTCCAACTACCCCTGAAGTAGCGCCTTCCGGAACCCAATCCATGGTTCCATAAGTCTGGGCATGAATCTGATAAGTCACCCCGGGGGCAGCAGCATATAACTGTCGCGTTGTTCCCACAGGCGCCGGCGCCGGACTCCCCTTAGGCACCAACCGGATCCGGATACCTTCCAGACGTTTATATAAACCACTGGTGCCGGAAAACTCACCGTTTTTCGCCCAACCCAGCCAACCAAACGTCTGGGCATGGACACAATAATAAATATCATAGTTATTTTTCAGTTCTCCAGTCAGTTCAATGCGAATCCCTTCCAGGCGTTTATATTTATTTTCTGTTCCTGAAAGTTGTCCATTTTTCTTCCAGTCCTGCCAGCCATAGGTCTGTACATGAGTCTGATACCTGATATCTCCGCTTAAGCCTGTATTATTTATAATTTCAATATTGATTGCTTCCAGGCGCTTGGATTTTCCTTCTGTTCCTGCTACCTCTCCATTTTGTTTCCAGCCCTGGGTCCATCCATAGGTCTGCACATGAGTACGGTATCTCACCCCCAGCGCCCCAGCGCCATAGAGAGCCGCCTCTTCTGTGGTTTCCTCCGTTTCCTGGCTTTCCTCTTCAGAAGAAACTGTGGTTTCCGGTATGGATTCTGTCTCAGTCGGCGCTTCTGATTCTCCATTATCCTCCGCCTTTGTTGTCTCTGTCTCCTCCGGTTCCATAGTCACCGGCTCTGTTTCTTCTGTCTCTTCCGTCTCATCTGTTTCATTTGTCTCCTCCGGCGTTGTCTCTGTTTCCTCCGTCGAAGTCATCTCTGTTGTGGCAGGAATCTCTGCTTTTGTAGCTTCAGAAGCCTCTGAGGCAGCAGCAGACAAAGACTGGCTGAATATACAAGCACAAATAAGCAGCAACGCTGTCCATCTGTACCCCCGTTTTCCTATCCTTTTCATAATTTTACCTCTTTTCCCATATAATACTATTTTTTAGTATATACTACTTTTTCCCAAATATCCAGTCTCTTTTCCAAAAGATATTCTTAAATCAGATGGCAACTTGTCACTTTTTCTTTTCAAGTTTAATCTCAATGGCCTCCAGCCGCTTCCCCCGGCCAACGCTTCCCGCTACAGCTCCGTTTTTTACCCAGTCCTGCCAGCCATAAGTCTGTACATGGACACGATAATATACGTCATACTGTTTTGCCAAGTCCCCTTCCAGCATAATGCGGATAGCCTCCAGGCGTTTTCCCTTACCGCTGGTTCCTGCCAAAGCCCCATTTTTTACCCAGTCCTGCCAGCCATAAGTCTGTACATGGGTCTGATAGCTGATACCCCCGTTTACAGGCAAGTTCTCCATGCTGATTCTGATGGCTTCCAAACGTTTACTTTTTCCACTGGTCCCTGCCAAAGCCCCGTTTTTTACCCAGTCCTGCCAGCCATAAGTCTGTACATGAGTCTGATAAGCCACTGCCAAAGGCGCCTGCACAAAAGAATTTTTTGTACTTCCAGGCGCTGCGCCGCCCTTTTCCACCACCTGAATCTCAATGGCTTCCAGGCGCTTGGAAACACCGGCAGTCCCAGCGCTTTCCCCATTTTTCGCCCAACCTAGCCAGCCATAAGTCTGGGCATAAACCCGGTAATACACGTCATAATTTTCTGCTTCTGTACCGGTCAGCCGGATTTTAATGGCTTCCAGGCGTTTTGCCTGGTTCATTGTTCCTGACTGCGCCCCGTTTGATACCCAGTCCATCCAGCCATAGGTCTGGGCATGGGTCTGATAAGAAATCCCCACATTCCGGTTTCCAGATACTTCTATTTTGATGGCTTCCAGACGCTTAGATTTGCCGCTGGTTCCCGCCATGGCCCCATCCGCCACCGGCTTCTGCCAGCCATAGGTTTGGATATAAGTCTGATAACCGACCGACACAGGCGCTAAAGCTGTCGTTTCCGGTTTCAGCAGGCTTACACCGATCCGTTTCCACTGATCCGGCGAAGCTCCCTGCTGATTCATTAAATACCAGACGGAATTTCTTTTGGTAAATTCAAAATCATATTCCCGCTGCCGCCAGTAATAATTATCATAGTCATTTCCAGTGCCGGTAAGGCTCCCGTCATTCCAGGCAGTGTGGCCGGTACCCCTGATTCCCGTATCACTGAGAAGAAAATTCTGGTGGTTCACTTTTCCTGTCACATCCTGGTCCTCCCAGGTGCAGTCCACATGGTATGTCCGCCCATCTAAAACCACCAGGTTCCAGGCATGGTTTAAAGCGCTGCTGCCCACAAAGCAGGCCATATTGATACCGGCCCGCTCTGCCAGAAGATTAAAAGCCAAGGCATAACCGTGGCACACTGCTTTTCCCTCCACAAGGGCACAGTATGCTGTGTAACAGCCTTTTCCATTGTTCCAGGCAGTCGTTTGCCCGTAGGTAATATTTACCACCAGGGATTCATGGATAATCATCAGCTTTTCCAAATCCGTCATGGATGGATCCATTTTAGCCAGAATACCGGAAATTTCCGCCTCCATAGAAGATTTCATGGCAACAATCCGGCTTTGGTCTGCCTCCTGATACTCCCACTTCATCAAAAGCACTTTTCCTGATGAAGAATCCAGAGTATAATGATATACATTTGAAACATAAAACAGATCTGGATGCCCATTGACTACCCGCTCAAACATGGCCGTCATTTCATCCACCGTAAGCCCCCATGCCGACACATCAAGTTGTGGTGATATCTGGCTTAAGGACTGGTAAATCTGCTCCTCCTGAGCTTCTGTCCTCATATCATAAGCCACGATTCCTGAAGATGCTGTTTCAAACATCCCATCCTGGTACAAATCTGCAGAAGCTTCTATAAAAACCTCTTCTTCTCCTGGGGACTCAGTACCCTGAGAAGAGCTTTCCACTGCCGCCTCTGTTTCCTCCGCCGCCAAAGCAGCCCTGTTTCCCAATAAAAACATACCCACAACGGTGATTCCCAGTAAAATGGCTTTTCTCAGCTTCATCTCCACTCCTTATTTATGACTCTGGTTATTTTGAGACATAATGCCCCACAGTACTGCCAGGGGCTTTTCCTCCCTTTGGCACCAGCTTAATCTCTATGGCCTCCAGGCGTTTCGACTGGCCGCTGGTTCCGGCGGCTTCTCCGTTCTTCGCCCAGCCCATCCAGCCATAGGTCTGGCTGTGGACACGATAATAAATATCATACTTTTCCTTCGCTTCACCCGACAGAGCAATCTTGATTGCTTCCAAACGCTTTGATTTCCCTTCTGTTCCGCTTAACGCCCCATTATATGACCATCCCTGCCAGCCATAGGTCTGCACATGGGTACTATAAGCAATATTCCCGGAAGCATTGTCCAGCCTTATCTTAATCCCTTCCAGGCGTTTGGATTTCCCTTGGGTTCCATTCATAACGCCGTTTGATGTATAAGGAAGCCACCCGTAAGTCTGACAGTGGGTACTGTAAGAAACGCCAGCCGGCTTTTTTACAAAGGGCCTGGCCGTCTTGCCGGGAGCAGCGCCTCCTTTTTGCACCAGGCAGATTTCGATGGATTCCACCCGCTTGGCATATCCTTCCGTCCCAGCTGTCTCTCCATTTTTAGCCCAATCCAGCCACCCATAAGTCTGGCTATGGACACGGTAGTATACATCGTATTTTGCCGCCAGATCTCCGGTAAGCTTGATTTCCACTGCCTCCATCCGTTTCTCCCTGTCGACAACACCACTAACTGCTCCATCTTTTACCCAATCCATCCAGCCATAAGTCTGCATATAAGTCCGGTATGTGACACCTCCTGAAGTATCTTTATTAGAAACCTGAACCCGCAGCGCCTTCAGCATCTTTGAACTTCCTGTTGTTCCCGCTGAAGCTCCGTCTGCCTTCCAGCCAATCCAGCCTTTCCCTTCCACATTGGCTAAATAAGATATTTTCATATTAGCCGGCGGCTCTGTCACGCCTGTTCCGTCATAATCCGGAGTCGCATACCCCTTAATATAAGCATTGTCCAAAGAGTATTTCCGCTCCGCTACACTGTCGGACGTATTTCCTTCCACTGTATAAACCATTCCGCCGGACACCCCAGTTACAATCCCCACATGGTTTACATAATTATTATTCCAGTCGAATTTAAAAAAGATCAAATCCCCGGCCTGCGGCGTATAGCCACCTCTATCATGCCATGTCCCCGGGTTATTGCTGTTCTGATACCAGATCGCCATATTAACCGTAGATGCATGCATCCGGAACACGCTGCCGGAAATACGTGCCTGTCCCGCACACCAGCTGACAAACATAGCGCACCAGGGCGCTGAAGGATAATAGCTGCCGTCGGCATTGACATAATCGTTATACCAGGTTCCGTATTTCGTCGGCATATCCCCCGGCTTATAATATCCCACCTGGGTTTTCGCTATGGCGATTATATCTGTGATTTTGTTTCCGGTATTGATATGGGTATTGGGATACTCTGCTTCCGGCTGGCCCTTTAAATAGGGCCTGGACATGGGGCCGGGAGCGGCGCTTCCTTTTGCTTTTACAAGGACTTGAACAGCTTCAATACTTTTATTCCAGGAAGAATCCAAGCCTGCCTCTGTACCATTTTTTGCCCAATCTAGCCACCCATGGCCATTCACATACACGCGGTAATAGATATCATACTGTCCTGCCGCTGTTCCGGTAAGGGACATTTTGACTGCCTCTACCCGTTTTGCCATACCAATGGTTCCTGCTTCCGAACCATCCTGGCCAATATGCCATTTATAGTCGTCGCGGTAAACCTGATAAGACACTCCCAGCCCCGGCACACCGGACACACTAAGTTTTATGGCCTCCAGACGTTTTCCTTTTCCAGGTTTTCCATTTTCTACGCCGTCTACGCTTTCAGGCAGCCAGCCATAGGTCTGCATATGTACGCTATAAGATATGGAAGGCTTCCCCGCGCCATAGAGTTCCGCGGCCGCCTCATCTGTTTCGCTTTCCGCCTCTTCCCCGGATTCTGTCTCCTCAGGCGTTTCCATATCGCCTTCCGTCCCCGTTGTTTCCTCCGGGCCTTCACTTTCTGTTTCCTTCGCTTCTTCTGTTTCTTCGGAGCTTTCTGTTTCGCTTTCCCCCTCTGTTTCTTCTGCTGTCTCTGGCTCCGTTACAGTTTCTGTCTCCTCTGCACTCTCTGTTTCTTCTTCTGTGCCTGTTCCCTCAGTTCCCGGGACATTTTCCCCTGGATGCCCTGCAGCGCTTTCCACATGGGGAATTTCCTCTACGGCTGTGACAGGCACACTTCCTGAAAGCCATGTGCACCACAGCATGACAACCGCCAAAAGCAACGCTGTTTTTCTCTTCATCTGTTTCATTTAAATCCCTCTTCTCTAATCTGTCATTCCATCTGTCACTTAGCAAACAGTTTCTCTTCCCATACTCTCGTAAACAATCCCGCTGTTTTTAAAATTTTCCGGCGGGTAACAGTTTCTCCCGTCTATAATTATCGGCTTTTTCATTTGTTTTGCAAAGACTTCCGGCTCAATTTCCTGTATTTCCCTCCATTCAGTAAAAATCAGGCAAAGATCGGCCCCCTCCAAAGCTTCCTCAATCTTCTGGCAATAGCAGATTTCGGAAGGATATAATTTCCTGTAATTTTTTTCCCCCACTGGATCCCAGGCGCGGATCAACGCTCCCTCTTCCAGAAAAATCGGAATATTTACCAAAGACGGCGCTTCCCGCAGGTCATCAGTCCCCGGCTTAAAGGTGAGCCCCAGCGCCGCCACCGTAATTCCTGTAAAATCTTCGTAATACTTCCGCGCCTTCTTTACCATCTTTAATTTTTGATTTTCATTGACTTCAATGGCGGCCTTAATGGTTTTCATCTCATAATCATAAGAATTTGCCAGCCAGTGAAGCGCTTTTGTATCTTTCGGAAAGCAGGAACCTCCATAACCGATTCCAGCTTTCAAAAATTTATTCCCGATTCTTGTGTCAAATCCCATTCCGGCAGTGACATCCTCAATGTCCGCCCCCACCAGCTCGCAAAGGTTGGCAATCTCATTGATATAAGAGATTTTAAGGGCCAGAAAATCATTGGAGGCATACTTAATCATCTCTGCGCTTTTCCTGTTGGTCACCAGTTTCGGCGCGTCAAAACCTTCATAAACTTGCAACATAACAGATCTTGCAAATTCATCTTCCACGCCAATTACAATCCTAGAAGCATGAAGGGTATCCCGTACCGCCGTTCCTTGTGCCAGAAATTCCGGGTTGGAAGCCACTGCGATTTTCACAGGCGCTTTTTTCACCTTCTGTATCAGCTTCTCAATCTTGTCATTTGTGCCAATGGGCACTGTCGACTTTACCACCACCACACAGTCCCTCTCCACTGTCCTGGCAATCTGCCTGGCCGCCTCATAAACATAAGCCAGGTTTGCGGAACCGTCCCGCTTCTCCGGCGTCCCAACGCCGATAAACACCACTTCCGCATCCTTACAGCCTTTTTCATAATCAGTGGTAAAAAAAAGCCTCTCCTGGTTCTTTCTCATGAGTTCAGACAAGCCTTCTTCATAAATGGGGGATACCCCTTGTTGCATCATCTGGATTTTTCGCTCATCAATATCCATGCAATGCACCAGGTGTCCGTATTCCGCCAGGCAAACGCCTGTCACCAGCCCCACATATCCCGTGCCTGCTACTGCTATTTTCATATTTATTCCCCGTCTCTTTGTTCTTCCCATCTGTCTGCAAGTTCAGCAATCACTGCTGCCAGCAGTTTCGGATTTCCCATTTCGACATAATAAACTTCGCCGTCTTTTTCCTCATAAAGCTCCCTGTTGGCTTCGTTGTCTCCCAGTACCATAGGCTTTTTCATAGCTGCATAAATATAAGCTTTGCCCGGAATTGTCCTTCTTGCTTTCGCAATACTTCCGTGGAAATGTCCTGCCAGGCATAAATCTGCCTCAGCAATCTTATCAGCCAACGCCTCCTGGGAAAGCCAGGATATATACTCTACATTGGGATTATCCGGCCTTCCTATCTCCCGGCTCAATGGTCCCACCATATAAAAAAAGATGTCTTTTCTCATTTGCAGACGTCCGATTGCCTCCAGAATCACAGACACCCCCTGAAGCGGAAGGATACTTCCAAAATATAATACCACAAATTTGTCCTTTATTCCACTGTTCTTTTCCTGCTCCCGCGGATAATAAAGGAGAGGATCCGCTTCCAGGTACAATGTATATTCTTTGTTTATATCTGCGCCAAATTCTTCTGTAAAATATGCCCCATGGGATTTTGTATCGGTGACAATATAATCTGCTTTAAGCAAGGTCTTTTTGTCCAGCCATTTGAAAAAACGGGCCGCCAGGCTTTTCTCTTTAAATTTCCTTCTGTCACATACCAAAGTATCATACATGGAAATAAAAAAATCAATGGCCAGCTCCCGTTTTTTTAGTTTCCGAAAAAGCGGAACCACAAGCTGCGGTGCAAAACCCACAAAAACCAGGTCATACTGTCCCACTTTTCTCCATAATAGTTTTCTGTATACGGATAAAAAACGTTTTATATAGCTTTTTTCATAAGAACCAATGACATCATAGGAATCTGCCTGGGCATGAATCAGACGAAGCTCCTGGCTGTTCCTGATATAATCCAGATTTTTTGTCGTAATAAAAAGCACTTTTTTATGATTCAGAAATTCCAGCATCTTTTCCTTTTCTCCCTGTGGCCAAATAATATGCCTTAAAACTTAAAAACGCCGCTGCTTCGCCGAAAATCGTCCAGATTCTTGTGGTCACCACAATCAGCAGCACCAGCTGGCTTGCCTGTCTCTCCCCCAAAAGTATCTGTAAAATCCCTTCCCGGATCCCCATGCCGTTGGGAGACGGACTTAAGAACCCTACAACCCAGGATACAGGATAGGAAAATACCAGGTATATCCCCTCCATGGCGTTGATATCCGAAAAAGCCGATACAAGCACAATCAGCCCGGCCCCGGTCACCAGCCACGCCCCTGCATACCGGAAAAAAGCCTGATACACAACCCCCCTCTGCACACAAATATCGCCACAGCCCTTTTTTAATATCCTGGCCAGCAGCCTGATTCCACAGTTGGTACATAAGGGCAGAACCAGCAAAACTGCCACAACCGCCAAAAGGCAGACAAGTATCAGCCAGCCCCCCCCGCTTTGAAATAAAAAGGGGACTAGCGCCACAAAAAACAGTCCGCTGGAAATAATCTGGAATACATATTCCAGAATAATGCTGGCTGTGGCTGCTTGAGCCGTAACACCCTCCCTGTTACATAAATAAGCTTTTCCCACAACGCTCCAGATTCCGCCCGGGATATAGCGAGCCAGGGCGCTTACCATATGAACATTCAGATACTCTCTCCTGCCAGGCCCTTTCTCCATTTTCCACAAAAGCCAGCTCCAGTTGTATCCGGTAAATAAAAAAGCGATTCCGTAAACCATGATTGACAGAAGAAATAGGGGGAGGTTCATATTGGCCAGGTATGGAACAATATCCGCCCAATGGGCGATGATATCCTTCACCATAAACCAGAGGATTAAAAGCCCCAAAAACAGCCCGGCAGCCTTTATGACCGTTTTTTTCCAGCTATTCTTTCCCTGTTTTCTTTGTCTCTGTACCTCTTGTTCCGGAATTTTTTTTTCCAAACTCCTCTTCTCCATTCATCCCTTCACCAGTGCGTCTCTTTACGCCGTCATAATTCATTTCTCTCACATGATACTGTACATCTTCTAAAAGCTTTCTATTGGCGGCAATCACATCTGCCAGAAAACCAATCACAATCGTCTGAAATCCCAGCAATAAAAGCGTACTGCACAGAATCAGGGACTGGACATGGCCACCCCCCATTCCCATAAACCAATATACTAAAAACCGTACGCCAAGGGCCGCTCCCAACAAAAAAATCACGCTTCCGACAATAGTAAAAAATTTCATGGGCTTGTACATCATAAAGGCCCGGAAAATTGTCACTATGGACTTCTTCACATATCCGAACATACTGTTAAATAGGCGGGACGGCCGAAGCTCTTCATTGGTCCGTACAGGAACCGACTCCATGGCAATCTTGCTCCTTCCGGCCTGGACGATGGTTTCTAATGTATACGTATACTCATTGACCACATTCAGCCGCATAGCAGCCTCCCGGCTGTAAGCCCGAAAGCCGCTGGGCGCATCCGGAATATTGCTTTTGGAAGCCTTACGCACCACGTAACTCCCCAAGTGCTGAAGCTTTTTTTTAAGAAAGGAAAAATGTTCTGTCTGGTCAATGGGCCTAGCGCCTATGACAATATCCGTTTTTCCTTCAAGGAGCGGCCGCACCAGCTTTTCAATATCTTCTGCACAGTATTGATTATCCGCATCCGTATTGACAATAATATCCGCTCCATTTCTGAGACAGGCATCTATCCCTGCCATAAACCCCTTGGCAAGCCCCTTGTTTTTTTTGAAATTTACTACATAGTGGACTCCCCAGTCCCTGGCCACCTGCACGGTTTTATCTTTACTGCCGTCATTGACAATCAAATATTCAATTTTGTCAATGCCCTCAATTTGTTTTGGAAGCGCATCCAGGGCAATGGCCAGTGTTTTTTCCTCGTTATAACAGGGAATTTGAATAATCAGCTTCATGGATACCTCTGCAATTATAAAATAAATACAAAATCAAATTAACAGTAAAAAGTTGTGTTCTTTATAAGGAAATATATAAAATCCCCATAGATTAAAACAATCACTGCCGCCAGCGACAGCGCTGTTACCAATTTCCTTACATTTTGTCCCGTTTCAGACGCCAGGATATTTACTCTGGCCCATATATAAGAAAGAAATCCCAGAATACATAAATAATATCTGCTCTGGGCGCCTCCCAGATATCCGCTCTCAAAATAAAATCCATTATAGGCGTTTTTAAATTGCAGCATGCACACCGCAATAGCCGCCGCGTATAGTATCTGGAAGAATTTTTTCTCTCCGCCATCCATTGCTGCTTTTTTCCTGAATAATGTCAGCGGAACCAGCCAAAGTGTGGTAGGAACCAGCCAAATCAAAATATCTGTTATCGTATTTTTATAGATGCAGAAACTTGATGTGTCCCAGCCAGACCATATATATAAGAACCTCGAAAAAAAGTATTTTACATATTCCATCATGGAATATACTGTACGCTGTCCGAATTCTGTATAAAAGCCTGAAAGCCGGTATCCCTCAGAATCAATACTCTGATACCTTGGCTGAATACTTCCTGTCTGCTTATACACCAATATAAAATACAGGATTATGAATAAATAAACCGGGACAGTGGGCCAGAATGTTTTTTTAAAGATTTCTTTAGGCTTTCGCTTTGTCCAAAGTTCCCACAATAAGTATCCCCATATGGCGAGAACCACCATTGCCCCTGCTGTCACTTTTCCCAGGAGCATTGCCGCCACTCCAGCCGCAATGAGCCAGTATGTTTTCCAGTCCCTTTTTCGTTTTATAAACCGCAGCATACCGGCGGCAGTCACAGCTCCTCCTAAAAAAGTTAAGGCATCGTTATTCACACCCGCCCCCACAAAGCAAGTCATCGGCAGACAGACAAGACTGGCTCCATATAGTAAATGCTGAAGAGGGTGTTGCTTATCCAGGTATTGAAAACCAATATAAAACCATATTACCATGGCTGCCAGCACAAGGGCAGAAGACATGCCTCTCAGTTTCCCGTAGTCAGCTAAAATACTTCCATCCTCATTCACCTTTACTCCCCCGGCCAGCCTCATTATATGGTAATATGCGGGCGGGTGTCCTAAATAATTCAGCCTGGAATCAAAATTGTAAACTTCTTCCCCTCCCTGATAAATAATAGGATGTTCCAATTTTGTAAACAGCCTCATTTCATCGAACTGCGGAATCACCTTTCCCGTATCTTCCAGATAGGCGATATAAGCCACATGTGCTTTTTCATCCGGCGCCTGCCCAATATGGGCGCCATAATACCACAGCTTTCCCACTGCAAATAGAAAAAGCATGATATAGATGCCACAGACGGCCCATTTTGCCTTCAACTTTAAACGTTTATGGAAAACAGCCAGGACGGCCATACCTGCCCCCCATAGAAACGTCAGGAGAATTAACCATTGATACAGCTCATTCCTGTACAAAAGATTAACGGCAACTGGCACCTCTTCCTTTCTGCCGTCATATAATATCTCCAGTTCCAACGTATCGCCCGAAAATGTGTTAAATTGGTCAGACAGTATCGTAACAACGCCGTTTTCTGGTATTGACGATGCGGTTATATCCTTAGTATAAGTTTTTTCCCCCGTTTTACAAGACACCTGCATTTTATTTATTTCCTGCAAAGCCTCCATATCGTCGTATTCCAGGGAAATCCCTTCCAGGTTTTTCTTTCCGGTTTCAAAAGAGGCCACGCCTTTTGGCATCTGGATCTGTCCCTCTTCATGAATATAATATTTGTCGGGAAGCCCGCAAAAAATGTATATCGCCAGGATACACACCAGCAATACCATACCAGATATTGCCCCTGCCGCCCCCGCCGCTTTCTTCCCCCTGGAAAGCCAAGCTAAAGCCACCACACATAAAACACAGATTCCCAGTTGTGCGCAGGCTTTCACCGGCCAGTTATTTTGTACTGCCTTTCCGAATTTTCCCGTCAGGAAACCGTCAAAGAGGATGGAAGCATCCATGGCGTCATCCTGAATGGCATAGAAACCTTCGCTTTCCTTTCTACCCCCCCCCAGCAATACTCCATGCGTATCCAGCTCTTCTGCGCTGATTTTTGCCAGCAGTGTCTTTTTATTTTTAAAAACCTGGGAATATATCCTGATTTCTCTCAGCTGATATACCTCATCCCGGCTCCCCGGATCCAGACGAATCTCTCCACAGGAAAAAAACTCTGGGTTCACCAAAAATTCTGCTTTTTTTTCAACAATATCAGCGGCACAGCTGTCTTCCTGTACAAATCCCCTTCCTGTATTAAAAAATATCTGGGCCGAATCATCCTGGTATTCCTGGGCATATTCCACAACGATACACACATTCACCGCTCGTATAGGCATAGCCCATATACTAATACTGGCAGCAAATGCCAGCAGAAAAACAATGATCCGGCGTTTTCCTATTTGATTCCATATCTTTAAAAACATAGTTGTCTCCCGTCCCATTCTGTCCAATGGAGCCGTTTCTCCCCTGTTTCTTTATGCCGCATTACAATACCGATTTGGAAGCAGTTTCCGTATTGTTTTAAAACATCCGCCAAAATCTCGCAGGAAAACCCGCTTCCCATCAGGCTGTTTCCCATTCCGTAAAGCGCCGCCAAATCCGGCCTTGCCTTCCAGTCTGTCCGGGCCTCCCATATCTGCCCTCTCTCATCCTTCAACACCACCGCACGTTCCCAGAGATGATTACCTTCACATCCAGGCAGAAATGCCCAGCCGGAAACTAAAACCGTTTCGCTTATGGATACGCTGTCAATGTTCGCCTTTATGCCATCTGGCATCTCAGCCTGCCCTTTCCACAAAAACAGCCTGTCTTTTTCAATCTCCCCGCCTCCTCCTGTCAGTTCATAATCTAAAATAATAATCCTCCTTCGTTTCTTTTTTCCGCCATCCAGGACGAAACCTATTTTATATTCGTTATTCTGAAGATTTAATTGGGCTGTATCTACATCACACTGAAATCCGGAGAAAGGCGTACCTTTTAAGCGGCGCTGCGCCCTAGCAATGTCCATACGGAATACCTGCTCTGTTTCTACCTCATAAGAATATTCTCCATTCCCTAAAAAAGCCAAAGAGACTTTTGTATACGGCGCATGTCTTCCATTTCTCTCATAAGCCCAGCCGTGTACATGAAGTATTTCATCTGGCGTAAACTGGTCGATAAAAAAGTGGATATCACCGCCAACAACAATTCTGGAAGCATCGAAAGGCTCCAGCTTACCCAAATTTGCTTTCTTTTTTACGCGCAACCCGAATTCCACGCCATTTCCCATTAGGTTGACATTATAAAAGGGATCCCGCCCTTCAAGCGCCGGATGTCTCTCATACAAAGAACGCCTCTCTTCCTGCAAACGTTTTTGTTTCTCCTTGTCCTTATCATCACTTCCCCTGCTGAAGGATTCATAATGATATAACACAACATCATTCCGTATCACATTATAAAACCCATTTTCATACAGCTTAAAACACAGGTCAATGTCATTGTATGCAATTGGCAGCTTTTCTTCATATCCCCTTACTTTCTCAAATTTATCCTTCGCTACCATAAGGCAGGCGCCAGTCACTGCCAGATAATTATAATCTATCCTGTTTCTTCCAAAATAATGGATGATCCTGTCGTCTGCCTTCAAAAGGGCATGGGAAGGCCCAATTTCCAAATTGGTAATTCCTGCATGCTGGATGTTATGGCTTTTTGGATAAAGCAGTTTCGCGCCAACTGCTCCCACATGCTTCAGCGAGGCCTGGCCAGTCAGAATTTCCATCCAGTCTTTTGAACACACCTCTGTATCGTCATTTAAAAACAGCAGATATTCCCCACTGGCGGCAGCTGCCCCCTGATTGCACATGGCGGAGAAATTAAAGGACTGTTTTTTATAAAGATAGCGGCACACCTGCTGTCTGCAAATTTCCTCTATCCGGGCTTTGTTTTCTTCTGAACTCCCATTATCCACAACGACGATCTCATAATTTGTGTACTCTGTATATTCCTTTATGGACAGGATGCACCTTTTCAATACTTCCACATTATCCTTCGATGGAATAATCACAGACACAAGCGGATTCTCTTTCGGGTGGTAGACGACACGGTATTGATACATATCGGGGATATAGCGCACTTCCCCTGAAAGCCCCCGCCGGAAAAGCGCTTCCTCTTTGGCTTTTTTCATAGCTTCCAAGGCATAAGGCTTTGCTTCAGGATTAGAAGCAATGGACTCTCCCCTCTCTCTCCAATGATAAAGTACTTTTGAAACATGCCCTACTTTTGAATTGTCGCTGTATTCCATAAATCTCAGAGTAAAGTCATAGTCCTGGGCCCCGTTAAATTCGCTGCGCAGCCCTCCTGTCCGCTCCACCAGGCTCCTTCGATAAATTGCCAAATGATTGGTGTACATCAATTCCATAAAAGTATCTGGCGACCAGTCCGGCTTAAAAAATGGAGAATGTCTCTGTTTTCCATCCTCAGTCAACTTATCCTCGTCGCTGTAAATAAAATCATAGGCCGGATTCACGTTCAAAAGCTTTACCATTTCATAAAGGGCATTTGGCGCAAGCACATCATCGCAGTCAGAAAAAGCAATAAATTCACCGGAAGCCATGGCGATTCCGTCATTGGTTGCCCGTGAAATATGGCCGTTTTCCTTCCTGAAACGGATATGGATTTTTTCTTTCCCTTCATATTCTTTTAAAACTTCCCCCACCGACGGCCAGGTGGAGGCATCATCCACAAGACACAGCTCCCAGTTTTCATAAATCTGCGCTTCCACAGACTCTATACATTCCCGAAGCTGCACTTCTTCCACATTATAGACTGGGATCACCACTGAAATAAGCGGGCTATATTCCAGCCTTTCCGTAAATTCCTGTCCGGTTTCATTCTCTTTTATCCATTGGCTGTAAGTATCTTGTGCCTCCCGTTCCATCTGGCCTTTTACAAGCGCATACCCTTTTTTTCCATATTTTCTTTTAATTTGCTTTAAATCAACGATAGTCTCTTCCCAGTCATCTTTCTTTCTTTGTCTTCTTTTATATTCCAGATAATCCACACCATTCTTTCCAGCCACCCTCCACTTCACAAATTCGTTGACATCCTGGCGCTTCAAAAGCCCTTCCAGCCAGTAAACCTCTGTCTGGGGATTCTTTAAATATGCTTTCAAAGGAATTTTTGCAATATACTTAACATCTCGTTTTGCCTTTACAAACCCATCCACATTCCGAAGATTTCCAATGATAACCGCCTCTTCCAGGGTAGGGGCATTTACAAGGCGGACAATCCCTGCCACCGCCTCTTTTTTGTCAATCTTAATTCCATATTTTTCTACAAAAGGCTTGCTTTTGATGACAAAGTCCTTAATCCCTGCCGTCAGTTCCTGACTTTCATGGTTATAGTCCCCATCCGGCTCAAGCACCGGTCCTTTTTGATCAAAATACCATACAGACTCATGGGGAGCGCTGAAAAACAATTCAAACAAAACCACGGCATGCATGACCTGCTCCTGCATGTCCCGGTTTTTATCACAATCAAACAAGTATGTGCTGTAGTTCAATCCCTTTAACTGTTTTCTGCTTTTTACACTATCGCAGATTCCCACATAGGCAAACTGGTATTCTTTTTCATATTTTACCGTTTTTAAAAACCTCTTCAGAAAATACTGGCTGCTTCCGTTCCATCCACAGTCAAATATCAAGGCCCTGCTGTCCATAAAACCAGTTTTCTTTAAATATGCCAGGACATTTTTCCGCTCTTCCTTACACCTTTCCAAAAATGCCTTTTCATTGTATTTAAAAATATTTTTTATTTTTTTCCAGTCTTCCCTGCTTTTTATGACGTCACGAAGGCTTTTGTAACCCTCACGTCCAATGCTCCCCCCGCAAATGTCTGTAACCCCCAGATAATCAAACACATCCTGCAGGCTCTGGCCAAGGGTATGGGGCGGCAGCAGTTCCAGCGCCGACTCATCTAGTTGCTCAATTCCTGCCAGAAGAAGCGCCCTCCTTGAAAAGTAAAAATACTCTGCTTTTTCCTCCCCCATGCCTTTTTGCAACGGCTGGATGTCCATAGTGGAGGATACAAAGGGCATACTTCTATATATTTCGTATAAAACATATCCATCCCTGGCCAGAAAAAATATTTTATCATAATTTCCTGCTTCCTGTATTTTTTTCAACCAAAGATAAAGCTCCAGATATAACGGACCTCCAAGGGCGGCTCCCAGCCGATACCAGAAATTTTCCTTCCCACCGCAAAGTGCGTTTGCAATCCCGCCTAAAAATGAGGGGACATGACTTGTTACATCATTTTCTGTTTTCTGATAATGAATACTATTGAGTCCTTGCTTCCTGGCATTTTCCACATCTGATTTGTAATTATCGCCGATATGAAGAATTTGCGACGGCTGTGCCTTTTCCTGCTGAACTACCCATTTAAAAAGTTTTCCATCGCCATATTTCGTTTTTCTCTCATCTGCCGAAATATAGACAGCATCAAACATATATCCACATTTTTCCAATATCTGCACAATAACTTTTTTCTGTAGATACATATCGCTGACTGCAATTACCCGCTTTTTTTTCTGCCTGGCATATTGATAGACCTGATACATCTGCCCATTGGCAAACACAGAATCCAACTCCACCTGAACCTCGTAATCCTGGATCTGTTTCCAGTCGACCCCCGCCCGTTCCCCGTGAAGCGCCATGTAACCATAGATCTCATCCAGATTCGCATGGGGATATCCCTTATCCCTCTCCAGCTCCATGCTGGCTTTTCTCTGGCTTTCCTGCCTAAACTGTGCAAAACCAATGATTCCCAAATTCTTTTCCATCAATGCAAACACATCCTCCGGCATCTTTTCCATGCGAAAGAGTAATGTATCAAATACATCAAAGGATACTATCTCTGCCTCATCAATTAATTTATTTAAGCTATTCAGCCATTCATCCCACATGCGGGCCACTCCTTATCTGTCTTTTACTATCCTTTTCCCTTAAAAATCCTTTTGATTTTTGAACCAATACGCCATACCAACCTGTTTTGCATATCTTCGATATACTGGGACATTTCACGGCATTGCCGCTCATATTCTTCCTTTTCCTTTATCAGGTGCGCCCGTTTCCGCTCAGTGTCCCCATACTTTTTCTGTAACTCTTCCATGATACCAGCCATCAATATCATTTCTTCTGATTTTGACCCCAGCAAGGATACTGCTGAAAAATGCACAGTTATTTCTTTTTTCCCTCTGACATTGAACAGCAGAACCTGGGGGTCTTGACCTCTGAAAATATAAGTTCCGCCATCAACCTCCAGTCCATTTGTCCTGTCCGGCTGTACTTTCTCCCCATCCACGGTGATCACCAGCCCTTTTACCATCACTGGCGCCGAAGCAGGATCCAGCCGGAGGCTGACCACATCTTCCGGGAGGCAGACCATGGCCTTGATCTCCTGATCTGAATAACTATAAGTATATTTTAAAGAGTTCTCTTCACTGTATCCAGCCCCGTTATCCATATAAAACTGGACAAAGTCTGTCCGTACATCCTGCATTTCCGTCCTTGCATCTAAATAGCCTTTCAACATGGTGGATTTCAGCACAGACATGGTACATTTTTCTCCGGCCACATATTCCTGAAACTTTTGTTCCATGACCCCGTATATCCTCTGGTCTTCTTCCGATATCCCTAAAAGTTTAAATATGTGGAAATCCAGTAAATCATTTCTCTTTGTACTGCCATATAAATAGTAATGGACTGCACGGTAAATGATAAAATCAATGGGTACAGGAAAATCAAATATCCACTCATAATCAATAATAACCCATTTGCCCTGAGGAATAATATTGCAGAATATCAAATCAATATTGGAAATTTTAAGAGACATACAATTTGAAAACTGGGTTTCTTTTCCAAATACCTCATCAAATTCTTTTGTATAGGTAAAAGGAATATTATCAGGAAGAGAATAAAGCACGTCTTTGTATTTTTTGATCTCCCCCACAAGCTCGGCATACCGGCCGCTTAAATACAGGCTGTCCAGATATTGTTCAAAGGTTTCCCCTTCTATAAATTCAAGCTTTACGCCATCTTTTGTTTTTTCACATCTATTCGGTATAAAAACGCCGTCTTTTGCAAAACTATCTTTCATCTGAAGATAGTGGGCATAGATTTTATCCACATGTTGTCCAGCCGCTTCCTTCCATCTGGACTTCCATACAAAACGTGTCCCGTCCTCTTCCTTCCAAATGGTTGTCTTGATCTGAAATCTTTCTGCTCTATCATTGGAATATTTGCAATAGATCGGATTCATTGCTTACTCCCTTCTTTCACAATTATGAAAAAAGAATTGGAAAAGGCCGGAAACTGATTTTCCTCAATGACCGTGTCAAAAACCTTCGCCTCATCAAATGTCAGCAGCCTGGCGGCATCAAAATTGTTAAAATTGTTATTCAATTCCCCTATCTGCGGCAAATATTCATCGGAATAAATGCTCATCGGAAACTTGTAATCTGGATAAGGATAATAAAACTTTTCTATCACGCACCCGCTTTTATTTACAATACGTTCCAATCCTTCTTTTGTAAAAGTCCGGACATTTTTCGTATTCCAATATCCTTCAATGCCTTCATACATGGTCTGCCTGTGGTCTTCCACACATCCTGCCCAGTATTTTAAACCAAATTTATTTTCAATGGCCATCAAGATCTTTCCATTTGGCTTTAAATGCCGCTTCAGAGAAATCAAAAAATCTTCATAGGGTTTTTCTGTCCCCATATATCCGGCTGCATATTCAAAAACGCCAATCAAAGTAATGATATCGTACTTCTCGTCTAAAGCCCCTGAAACATCTTTATAATTTCCCAATTTGATTTCTATATTAGGTTTTTCCCGATGGCGGTATGCATTGATGAGAGAACGCCTGCGGGATAAGTCAATGCAGGTCACTTTCCCGTATTTTTCTGCCAGTTTCCCCGTAATGGCTCCACAGCCGGCTCCCACTTCCAGTACAGAAGCCTCCTTGTCATTCTCCATCCAGTCAACGATATTTTCCCGGTTGGCGGAAAGATGGTAAAGAATTGCCCAATCCTTCCTTTCCCTGATAACCCGTTCATATTCCGAAGGCGCATATGTGCGGACAATTTCCAGCAGTTCATCTTCTATGGCGCCGTCCGAATATAAGTCCCTGCCTAAATAAAAAGTATCGTCAATTTTTATGTTTCCGATTGTCTCCATACTCCCGCTCCCTAAGAAATTTTGATTTCAGAATCCATATCATAAAAACCAACTGAGTTTTTATCAGAAACCACCGTAATATTACATACATCATACAGACGGTGGTAAACTTCAAATTCATCCCCGCTGTAGCCGGTGCATCCAAGCGACAGCAGGTATTCCCCTCCCTGCAGATTCATTTTCTGGGTAAAGGAAACTGTTTTTGTACTTCCTGCCGCTGCATTGTCCACATAAATATGCTCGAACATGGTATTGGTCCCTGTAATCTCTGTTCCCCGCAAATCCTTGATGGTAAAAGCAAAAATAGGGTTAATAATATCTTTTTGGAAAGCTATTTTGAATTTTATGGTAAAAGGTTCCCCTTTCCCTATGCTATTTGTAATAAGCCCTTTCTCATCAAGCAATGCATAATCAATAATATGGGCCTCTCCATTCCCATACTCCAGGCAGTCAGGATTATTATTCAGCCCTTCTTTCCAAGATGATCTTTTTTCAGATACTTCCTCTTTTGCCGGTTCTGCTTTCCGGGTAATGCCAAACTGATGAACCAAAAGCTTTTTATAAGCATCAATTACAGGTTTCGGTTCCCCTTCCATGACTTTTTCCCCTTTGTTCAACAAAATAACCCTGTCGCAGTATTTTGACACACTGCCCAAATCATGGCTGACAAAAAGGATCGTCCTTCCCTGCTGTTTAAATTCTTCAAATTTTTTATAACATTTGGCCTGAAAAAACACGTCTCCCACTGACAAAGCTTCATCTACAATAAGGATTTCAGGATCAATATTGATTGCCACCGCAAAAGCCAGCCGCACAAACATTCCGCTGGAATATGTTTTTACCGGCTGGTGGATAAACTCCCCAATATCCGCAAATTTAAGGATCTCATCCAGCCGCTCATCAATTTCTTCTCTTTTAAAACCGTTCATTGTGCCGTTTAAATACACATTTTCCAGGCCGGTATATTCCATATTAAAACCGGCCCCCAACTCCAAAAGCGCAGAGATACGGCCTTCAATTTCCACCTTTCCCTCTGTGGGGTTCAAAATACCGGTAATAATTTTCAGCATGGTGGATTTCCCGGAGCCATTGGTCCCGATTAACCCCACCGTCTCACCCTTCTTCACCTCAAAAGACATATGGTTTAAGGCATAATGCTCCACATATTTCTTCATCCTGGATAAGCCAAGTGATTCCTTTAACCGGTCACTTGGCTTACTGTATAATTTATACATTTTACTGACATTTTTTACAGCAATCGCTGTCTCGCCCATTGTTTACCACTCCACTAAAGCACATCTGCAAAATGAACCTTCAGCCGCTTAAAAACCATTGTTCCAATTCCAAACATAACCAATGTAAACACCCAAAAATAAATTGTTAATTTCGGATGCTCCCAAAAATTAACTTTATATACAAAAACATCCCTGTAACCCGATGTAATATAATACATGGGGTTCAATTTAAAAATATTTTTTATGATTGACGGTATTTCCATGGTATCCAGATTCCACATAATCGGCGTCATCCAAATCCCAACCTGCAGAATAATATTGATAATCTGTGTCAAATCCTTAAAAAATACCACTACTGCTGATGTGGCATAAGACAATCCTAAAACCAGCATAAAAACACAAAACGAATAATAAATCAACTGCAGGTAATAAAGATCCGGAAATTTTCCATAGAAGCAGTAAATAATTACCACCAATACCACAAACGCCACATGCACAAACAACGCCGATATGATTTTTATAACCGGCAGGATACCGATATTAAATACTACCTTTTTCACCAGGTATGCATATTCATTGAGGGTATTGGTTCCCGCCCCCCAGGCATCAGAAAAGAAAAACCAGGGGACAATACCGGCAATCAACCACAAAACAAAGGGGATTTCCACACCTGCCCCCATATTGATATCCGGTGATTTCAGCCCTTTTTGAAAAACAAACCAATATACAAGAACTGTCACAATGGGCTGTATAAATGCCCAAATGACTCCAAAGTAAGACCCTGCATATTTTGTCTTGAAATCGTTTTTTGCCAGGGACCATATGAGTCTCCGCTCCGAAAACACTTCCCTGGTCAGTGAAAACCTCTTTTTTGATTCCGGCATCTATTTATCCTCTCCTGTTTTGGGTATACACTGAAATGCCGCCCCATTTCTGATCTTTTTCAGAAATAATGAGATCCTCTTTTGCCATCCCCTCAGGCATAGGCCACTTTACCCCAATCTCAGGATCGTCCCATTTTAAACCGCCCTCATCATTAGGATGGTAAAAATCTGTACACTTATAAGCAAATTCCGCTGAGTCTGACAAGACAACGAAGCCATGGGCAAAATTCTTTGGAATAAAAAATTGCCTTTTATTTTCTGCTGAAAGAATAACGCCATACCATTTCCCATAAGTCTCAGACTCCGGCCGCAGATCCACCGCCACGTCAAATACTTCCCCCCTCACTACCCTTACCAGTTTGTCCTGGGGAAAATGAATTTGAAAATGAAGCCCTCTCAATACGCCTTTTCTGGAGCTGGACTGGTTATCCTGCACAAATTCCATATCAATACCAGCCGCTTTATAATCCTTATAATTGTAGGTTTCCATGAAATAACCGCGCTCATCTCCAAAAACTGCCGGCGTGATAATTTTCAGCCCTTCGATTTCGCACGTTTCCACAGTTATTTTTCCCATATGATTTCCTCTCTGTTTCATTTAGAATATTGTTCCAATTTGATACATGGCTAGTATACCATAAAAAAAGAGGTTTCGTCTACTTGTCCGGGCTATTTTGAACCCTTCACCCTCCTATCCGGTACACATAAGCCCCGGCTTCGCCATAAATCTCTTCAAAAGGCGCGCCGCCGTCGTCCGCGATGCTGTAATCGGATACGATATATTTTACCCCTGTCAATTCCAAATCCCCATAGGACAGATGAAGCTTAAAGAGATCAGGCTGTATCAGCTCGAAAGAGGTATCTCCCTCACAAAAATCCACCACCACGTGGGCATAACGGTTATAAACCTCGTTATATTGCTTTTCCTCATCCAGCCTGTTCCACAGCTCCAGGTTTGGGTAATCATTGACAGAATTAATGGTGGAGGCGCCGCAGGCCAGCACATAGGCCGCCAGGATATTGCTGTTGCTGGCGGCGATCCATTTCTGTCCCGGATCCTCTTCATTAATCCGTTTGATCTCCTTTGCCAACGGTTTTGAATCTATGGCGTCTAACCCCCGCTGGAGGGGACGTACCTGAAGGCCTACCGCTGTGATAAACAAGATAACAGCCAACAAGATCCCCCGGCTTACCCGGACGTCCAGACGGCTGACCAGCGCCATCCCCATCAAACTCAGTACTGCCAGGACTACCGCCATATAGACATATATCATATATCCCGGAAATAGTTTCCGGCAGACAGTAAGGCTTAAAAAGACTGCGGCAAAGGATACAGCCAGGCCAAGGGGCCATTGAACCGTCCAGGACATCCCTTCCTTTTCACTGGCAAAGAGAATCAGCAGATAGACACCAGTCAAAGCAACAAAATCCATGGCCCGCTCTGTGGGCGAATAAGAAAACAGCAAAAGCTTCGACAGCCAAACCGGAAATCCCACATATACGTACACCAGATAAACCAAACCTACACCTAAAAGCCCGCAAATTAACCAGTTTCTTCTCTTTTCCCTGACAACATAAAGGATCCCCAGAAGAAACGGCAGCGGAAACAGGGAACAGAAAGTTCCTGCCTCCGAGGCATTGCCAAAATCTGCAAAGGGGTAAGCAAACCCTTGGAAATAATAGAAAAGTTTAAGAGAACCCTGACCTCCCGTGGAAATCCTGGCCCCTGGATATACACTCGTCAACATCCCCTCCAGTTTATCTGAAATGGAACTGGAATATGTGACAACAAGCAGGGCGCAGATGCATAAAGCCGCCCCAAATAAAAACCAGTCCTCTTTTTTCTGGCTTTTCACTGCGTCCCAGTTGTCATGAACCATCCATACCACAAAAGCAAGCAGCATGTAAGCCGCCGGCACCTGCCATGCCGGATAAAACATACAGACAAAATTTGCTACCGCAATCGGCTCCAGGACGGCGCAAAGCAGTTTAACCCGCCTGTCCTTTGTTGTAAAAAAGTAGTAAAACAATACAACGATTGCATGAATGTACAACAAAAAGGAGGGAATCTTCCACCAGAGATGGAAAGAGGAAAATACCACCAGCGCCGTACCCAGGGCAGACAGCAGCTTTTTCTTTTTCGTCAGGATCAAAAAGAATTCAAAAGTAAAAAGAAGCGTCAGGACCGCAGCCGCGTTCCACTCCAAATAATATCCATATTCTATTCCCAGAAGCCGGTAAAAGATCTGAAACACATTACCGCCCACACCTCCCAGGTTTCCAAGCCCCGTATAGAGAGGATTCACCGTCTGTGTTCCACGAATCAGGTCATTGTATTTTCCGAAAGGTTCCGCAAGGAAACGGGACGACAACCCTTTTCCGGTAGCAGAGACCCATTCGTCAGTACGGATCAGCCTCTCCTCTCCAAAAACCGGATCCACAAATTCCGATCCTGTCCCCGGCTGGACGAAGATATCATAACCGGCAATCGAATCACCATGGATTTTATTCACCGTCAGGAACAAAATCGCCACAATTCCAGCTTGCCAGCGGTATCTGTAAAAAAATCCAGCCATTTTTTTCCAACCAAAGACCACGCAAGATGCAGCCAGCAAAAAGAAAACTAGCAAAAGCTCGATCCGCACCCAGAATACGCCTGAGGAAAGGATCCCTCCCAAAATCTCTAACTTCCCTTCGGCCGGTTCCACCTTGATCTGCGCAATATTCACTGCTATTCCTTCAGACCGCCCAATATCCAGACGTATTGCAGTCGCTACACCGTCTTTAGGCACTGTAAATTCTGTGGCGCCCTCCGGTATCCAGAAGTTCTTTGAATTCTTTTCCTTAAAACCACTGTCCTTAAAGGCATAATAAAGCTGTACCGGGCAGTCCCTCTCCATAGGTTCCTTCAAGGAAACTGTAATACCTGAAACAGGCGCATCCACTCCATGGAGATAGATCTGCGGATCTGATGTGGCTGATACTTGTCTTTCCCCATCCTCCTGGTAGTTTACATATTCCACCGAACTAATATCCAGGCTGGCCGTCTTTTTTATCAGCATTGGAGTACGGGGATCCATATAAAATGCTACGCCAACAGCCGCAAATGCCGCCAATGTCACGGCCAGGATAGTTTTTATCCATCGATGCTTTTTGCTTTCAAAATCCGTTTTACCCACTGCTCCTATCCTCCTTCGCCGTTTCGGCCGGTTATCCTGCCCGTTTTCATTCTCGTCATACAGCCTACTGGACGTCCCGTCAGATCCGGGCGCCTTATTTCATCTTTTCCTCCTCCTCAGCCAGGTGGAAATTCTCCGGCGACAGCCTCTTTTCCAGTTCATTATCATCAATGGCGATCTTCTGCGTCAGTTCTTTCAGCTTGGTTTCCAGCTGGGATACACGCATAGACATGGAAAAACTTTTCACCAGCAACAGGAAGATCATCAAAAGGAAAATAAAATTTGATGTGGACATGGTTCCCACCAAATCGGAAAGCCAGGTCGCTATCTGGGGGAACACACTGAGCAGCACAAGAAGCAAGGCAAAAAACACCCAGAACATGGAATCCTCAATCCGTGCCTTGGATTGGCGTATCTTCCGCAGCATGACCACCAGTACCAGGACAGACATCAGAATCAGCACAACTCTCAATACAGTAGTCATCCCTCATTCCCTCCGGTTTTCCTCTTAAAACGCTTGTCCCGCTTTCTGAAATTCTGGATAATTAAAATAGAAAACAGCATTTTGCTCATATATTTTACAGCATTGACCGGATTCAGGTAACTAACCCCGGCTGTCCGCTCATCCATGGCCACCTGAACCTCTGTCACCTTCGCTCCCTGCTTGATCAGATAGGAAATGGTGTCCGGCTCCGGCCCGTAATTGAGGCTTAAAGCGAATTCTTCAATCATCTTCCGGCTAAACATCCTCATACCGGAAGTAGGGTCTTTAATTTTCAGCCCTGTAGTAAAACGGATTGCCAGGGAGATCATATTCCCTCCCAGCATCCGCATACTTTTCGGCTTTTTCTTTGTGACAAACCGGGAACCAATGACAATGTCATACCCTTCGCTTATCTTTTCCCGCATGGCCCTGATATATTCCGGCCTGTGCTGGCCGTCACCGTCAAACTGGACTGCATACTGGTAATGGTTACGCCAGGCATATTTAAACCCTGCCTGAAAACCGCCTGCAAGCCCCAGGTTTACCGGCAGATCCAAAAGATTGTAACCATTCCTCCGGCAAATTTCCGCAGTACGATCTTTGGAACCATCGTTTACCACCACATAATCAAACTCCGGATAATTTTTTATGAGATTCCCAACCACCCGCTCAATATTTTCTTCTTCATTATAAGCGGGGATCACAACCAGCACATTAGACATCATCTGTCTCCCCAATATCGTTTATTCATACTACAGGCCCGCACCAGCCGTGCCGGAAGCTTTCGGAAACGCTTCCCCAAGAGATATCCCGCGTATTTGCAAGCGCTCAGCCAAAAAAGAAGCGGTAAAAGGCAAACGTTTCCACTGTTAATCAGATAAGCTGCCGTAGTCTTCACCAGCTTTATCCCTTCCCCTTCGGAATGGATCCCCAAAAACACCTCTGGATGCTCTGCCTGAGAAACCGCCAGGTCAAAATTCCGATGAAACTGCTCCCTGCCCGATAAATTATGAGAATGAACCACCTGTGCTTTGGCCGCATAAGCAATTCCATATCCGGCTTTTACCGCCCTGCCTGCGAATATCATGTCTTCATTGAAAATTGCCTTCTCCGGAAAGCCTCCCTGCTCTAAAAACAATATCCTCCTGTATGCAGCACACACATTTGAGGCAAAAAAGGCCTTAATCCCCAGCGCAGAAATATCTTCCTTTGTCTTGATACGGCTTTCCCGAGGATAATTAAAGCTCCGCGTGTAGCCCTCAATCACCCGGCAGCTGGCAGCTGGCAACTGGCGCCCATAAGAAACCAGAATTTCCCTTTCTCCCAATCTCCCGTCTTTCGCGCCGCAAAACTCACCCTCAAAAGGCTTCAAAAGCTCCTCCGCCATAAACTCATCTGCCGGTACGGCGTCCTGAGTCATAAAAAGCACCACATCGCTTTCACAAAAGCCCATTCCTTTGTTTCTGGTCCCCCCGTGGTCAAACTCCGCTTTAGAAAGGATATGACATTCTATGGGGATCCGGCTTTTGGAAATCCACTGCTTTACAGTGGCTTTGTGGTCTTTTCCCCCGGTATCTGCCGTCACCATCAGGACG
Organism: uncultured Lachnotalea sp.; assembly: GCA_948470255.1. Taxonomy (GTDB): domain Bacteria; phylum Bacillota; class Clostridia; order Lachnospirales; family Lachnospiraceae; genus Lientehia. The sequence goes on along the minus strand of CAOKOS010000001.1, from coordinate 50,341 downwards.
ATCTTCTCAGGCTTTCGCCTCTGCCTGTTTAACATGGAAAGCAGTTGTTTAAGCTTTCCATCTGGTCTGTAAACCGGAATTACAACATCCAGAGTCATAGTTGTCATGCTCTTACCTCTTTACAAAAGGGCAAACTCCTGGCTGGCCGCCTCCATGGCCGAACGGATTACCTTGTCCATATCATAGTATTTATATTCGGCAAGCCGTCCTCCAAAAATCACGTTCTGCTCTTTTTTTCCAAGCTGTGCATATTTCTGGTATATTTTCTGGTTCTTCTCGTCATTAACCGGATAGTAAGGCTCCATCCCCTCTTCCCAGGCCACCGGATATTCTCTTGTCACCACAGTTTCCGGTATCTCTTTATAATCCCGGGTACAATCAAAATGCTTGTGCTCAATGGTTCTTGTATAAGGTACTTCCCTGGCTGTATGGTTGACTACAGCCACCCCCTGGTAATTGTCTGTTTCAAAAATATCGTCCTCGAAGCGAAGGCTTCTGTATTCCAGCTTTCCAAAACAGTAGCGGAAATATCCGTCGATGGTCCCTGTATAAATAACCCTGCTTCCCATGGCGTCAAACCGTTCCTTCTCCGCCAGATAATCCGTTCCCAAAAGAACATCACATCCTGCAAACAGCTTATCTGTAAGCCCGTTGTATCCCCCTATGGGGATCCCCTGATATAGGTCATTAAAATAATTATTATCATACGTATAGCGGACAGGAAGCCGCTGAATGATAAAACTGGGAAGCTCTTTACATTCCCTGCCCCATTGTTTTTCCGTATAACCTTTGATTAGCTTTTCATAAATATCCGTCCCCACCAGGGAGATGGCCTGCTCCTCCAAGTTGGAAGGTATCCCGGTGATTCCGGCCCGCTGGGCGCCGATTTTGGCCTGGGCTTCTTCCGGCGTGGAAACTCCCCACATTTTGCTGAAAGTATTCATGTTAAAAGGCATATTATACATTTCTCCCCGGTAATTGGCCACCGGACAGTTGGTATAACGGTTAAACTCTGCCAGGCTGTTCACAAACCGCCAGACTTCCCGGTCTGATGTATGAAAAATATGGGCGCCGTAACGATGAACCGGGATCCCCCTCACATCTTCACAGTAAATATTTCCACCAAGGTGCTTTCTCCGCTCCACCACCAGACAGCTTTTCCCATGCTTTACCGCATAAAAAGCCATCACTCCACCAAAGAGTCCGCCACCCACGATCACATAATCATAATTTTTCATCTGAGTATTACGTCCTTTCTGCTTTTCCTGGCAAAGCGCCGACTTCACCTCCTGTCAGCCCTATGTCTCAGATATCTTGATCACAATCGCCTGACCTTTGATCAGTACGTTGCCCGTGGGGCATAGTTCCTGCATATTCCGCGGCCATTACCGTCCGTTCTTCGTCCGTCAGCCACATAGGATGCCCCAAAGTATCTCACAAATTTAAGATACGGCCCGTAGACCCGATCCCCTTTATCCCACTTAAAAAGAAAAAGGAGAAACACCATGAAAATGACAGCCATTGCTCTGCAGCGTCGGAAAAATCCGCAAACCTTCCTGCGAAATTTTTCACTACTTTTCCAAAAGCTATGTCCGGCACTTCCATGGTGGACGCTCCCTTTGTCCCCTCTTATTTAAATAATCTGTTTAACCCACTGAACAATGCCCTGTGGGAGGCCCTGGTGATATTGGGGCTGACACCGACGCCATGGGTCACTTTTCCTGTGTTCACATCCATAACTTTAATATACGCGGCTGCCTGCGCGTGGGAACCCTCGCCCAAGGCATGCTCAGAATAGTCCAGTACTTTCACATGGATGCCCACCGTCTGTTCAATGGCTGCCCGTACTGCATCAATCGGCCCGTTTCCCACCCCTCTGGATGATAAAATAGAGCCTTTATACTTAAAAGTCAATTTTGCCTGAGTATCCGTCTCTCCCACATCGCTTGTTTCACAACGGATAAAATTAAAAGGTTCTTTGGCAGAAAGGTACTCTCCTTTGAACAATTCCATAATCTGCTCTGGCGCCACTTCTCCGTGGGCTTCGGCCACAGGCTGAACCACGTCGGCGAATTCCTTGTGCATACCCTTGGGCAGCTTGAAACCATAAAAGGTATCCATGACAAAAGCCACTCCGCCTTTTCCCGACTGGCTATTGATACGGACAATGGGTTCATAATCCCTCCCCAAATCGGCAGGATCCACTGGAAGATAGGGAACCTCCCAGTAGGGATTGTTTCTGGCTTTCAGCGCCTTGACCCCTTTGTTGATGGCATCCTGGTGAGAACCGGAGAAAGCTGTAAATACCAGCTTCCCGGCGTAAGGATGTCTGGGATCAATATCCATCTTGGTGCAGCGCTCATACACATCCACAATCTCACGGATATTTTCAATATTTAATTCCGGGTTAATCCCCTGGGTAAACATATTGTAAGCAACAGTCAATATGTCCACATTTCCGGTCCGCTCTCCGTTGCCGAAAAGGGTTCCTTCCACCCGGTCTGCGCCTGCCAGGAGGGCCAGCTCCGTAGCCGCCACTCCGGTTCCCCTGTCATTGTGGGGGTGTACACTTAAAATAATCGTTTCCCTGTCCTTAAAATGAGTATGCATCCATTCGATCTGATCCGCATATACATTAGGTGTCGTCATTTCCACCGTAGCCGGAAGGTTAAAGATCATAGGGTTCTCTTTCGTAGGCCCCCATACCTCCTGAACTGCACTGCAGACCTCCAGCGCATAATCCAGCTCCGTGCCTGTAAAACTCTCCGGGGAATATTCCAGGACAATCTTCCCATCAAAAGAAGCCGCCCTCTCTTTCACCATCTTTGTCCCATCTACGGCAATCTGCCTGATATGGTCTTTGTCCATACCAAATACTACGTCTCTTTGCAGGGTCGAAGTGGAATTGTAGATATGCACCACCGCCTGTTTAATGCCCTGAAGCGCTTCAAACGTCCGGTCAATGAGATGTTCCCTGCACTGTACCAGCACCTGCACCTGCACGTCATCTGGAATCAGGCCCCTGTCCACAAGCTGCCGCAGAAAATCGTATTCAATCTGGGAAGCCGCCGGGAACCCAACCTCGATCTCCTTAAATCCCAGCTTCACCAGCAGATTGAACATCTCAATTTTCTCTTCCACCACCATAGGTTCGATCAGCGCCTGATTTCCATCCCGCAAATCCACACTGCACCAGGCAGGAGCCTTTTCAATCTCCTTCCCCGGCCAGGTTCTCTCCGAAAAATCCACTACGGGAACTCTTTTATATCTTTTATAGTTCAGCATGACTTATCTCCCTCTTTTCTATAAACATACCGTCTAAATATACAGTCTCTCTTCAAGTTTCTTTTTCCACGTTCTCCGTATGTCTTCATAGTCGGTAAATCACGCTGTACTTCCTTATTATATACATTTTGCTTTTTGTGCTGTTTTGTCCCATACCAGCCCCATCTGTCATCATTCCCATCTGTTTTATTTGTTTACCGCCGGTACAGGGAAGAGCTCCTTCCCTCTCTAGCATTTTTCTAGTATAGCACACCTGTTTGAATATTACAATCCGGTTTTTTTCTTTGAGTTTCCATATTTTATGGTCCGTGGAAAGCTCACTCTTCTTCCTGTCAGGATATAAAACATGGGAAATCCAAGGGCGTTGTCCTACTCCCGGCCTTCCGCAAATTCTCTGGCTAAAGCTTCCGTGATTTTTTTTGAGGTGTGCCCAATATGATTTCCAAACATTTCTTTGCATATCTGTATCCGTTTCTCCTTTAACGGATCTTCTCCCCGCGACAACATCAACAGATATTTTTTTACGTCTTCCATGGAATACGCAATATAAAAGCCCTTTGTCAGGATATCCATATCGGGACTGTTTTTGCAGCCGGTGTCGCAAAAAATCTGAGGCTTTTTCGTGATTGCATACTCGATGACCAGGGATGAGGTGTCGGAAACCAACACATCCGACCATTCAAATGCATCCAAATAATTCGGAGTCTCATCCAGCTTTAACCGTCCATTTCCACCATATCGCTTTTTATAAGCGGCAACATCATCCTCTGTCATCCGTTTTACAGACACAAAATGATAAAATGTCATTGGATGGGGACGGAATGTCATAGTCATCTCTTCATGAGATTCGATGAAATCAGGCATCTCGTCTTTATACCGGATGAAATTTCCGCCTCCAACCTCTTTATCCTCCGACCAACGGGGAGTCCAGAGAACACGGAGCGGCAGATCATGGGGTTCCTTTTTTAACTTGCCGACAGCCTCGAAGGCCGGATATCCCAGATTCAGGGAACGGCGTACCTTTTTTCTGTGGGACCAGGCCATGCGTTTTTGATTAAACCTGGCATAATATTTGTTCTCAGCCAGGTAAACAGCCACATTTCTAAAAAAAAGCCTGCTGTAGGTAAAAGGAATAATCACTTTTGTCGTTTCAAGGCCATACAGAATATAGCAGATTTTCGCATAAGAAGAAATGACCTTACTCTGATACTGGGGCGGCATATACTGTTCATATGGTTTGGGGAGGAAAACGTAATAGGGATGCAGTATGCAAAGATCAAACCAGCCGTTTTCCGTACTTGCATTAATCACATCTTCATAGCCGAGGCCGGTCAGATATTCCAAAGCCCCGTTTTCCCCATTTTTGTCAATAATATCCGCCACGGCGACGATCCATACACGGAACCGGCCGTCGCGTTTCATTTGTTCGTAAACAGGGCGGACTTTGCTCCAGACCGAAATGTTCTGGCAGATAAAGATCGTATTGATTTTATCAAAAGATTTCTGGTTCAATTTTTTTGCCGTCCTTTTTAACCGTAGGTATGATGCAAAATTACTCCAGAATGTCCCATGATTATACACGCATACAGCCATATGCACCAAAGCCAGACCAGACACTTTATGATACAGCTTTATAATCTGCTTTTTAATCATTTCCATACCATCCTTTATGGGATAAAACCCCAAATATAAACACAATTAAGACCACACCCATGGTCAGCCCATAGACTATTCCCGCCCCAGTTAAGCCCTTTGCCATTACAATCTGATCCATCGAAAAATAATTCACTGTAAACGCAAGCCCATAGCCAATCGTAATATAATGCTGGCGCCTCATGACAGTCAGTACGATTGCAAAAAAAGCATCCAAAGCCGCAACGCCGCCAAAACATAAGAGCAGACATAAAAGCCCTCTGTAGCCGGACAGATCCACGCCAAATATCAGAGAAAGAGCCGGACATCCCAGAAAATATGCCGCCAGGATTATGATTACGGAAATCGCGGCAACAAGAGCCACCTGCTTCAATACAAGGTATAAAAACCGTTTTTTCTCTCCGCCGTTCCACCATTCCCCCATACGGCCAATCAGGGGATTGAAAATAAAGCTGCTGAGAAGATTGATTGCAAATATACTCATAAAAAGAATATTGAAAATCGCCTGCGATTCGGAATCCAGATTCCGGTTAATTGCATATTTAGGCGTATTGATCAGATAATTATACAAAATCGCTCCCAAAAAGATAGGAAAACAGACAGCCAGAAGCTTCCAGACCCTGCGGAATGTGATTCTGCCCCTGGCTCCCGGATATTCCGTAAGAATCACCCGCATCAGGACATAGCAGACCACTCCCGCCGTCGCAGCCATTGTGCCAGAGGCGAGAACCAGATCATCTGTCAGTACATATACGGCTGCAAAACCAAAGGTCGCCAATACAATCCTGACAACCTCTTCTTTGGAAGCCACATCCAGGCGTCCCCTTTTCTGTATTTCCCCGAGATAGAGATCCTCCATACCGTCCACGGCCCGGTACACGCCCATAAGCATAACCGCTGTAATTTCATCTGCCGACATCCGGTTTACACATGCATAACCGAAACAGCAGGCCAACATGGCAGTGCAGGTCACCACATGGGCAGTATAGTAGGTTTCAAAGGGATATTCATTCCTGGTATCCGACACCAGAAAGCCTCTCATGGAATAACTTCCCATTGCCGCAAAGGTTTGCGCCACGGCATAAACAATAGAATAGACTCCCGCCTGCGAAAGGCCGCCGTGCCTGGTCACAACAAGAAGTAAAATCGCCGACTGCAGTGAATAAAGCATACTGGCAGCCATATTCCAGATCATAATCCGCGCCGGAATCCGTTCATTGGAACCAAATAACAGTTTCTTTATCGTATTCACCATTTTATTTCTACGCCCAGCTTTTCTGAAACCAACCGATACATTCTGATAAACGGCGTAACAAGTCCCCTTTGGAACACCATTCTGACAACCGCAGGCTTCCATAAATAATGATGTCTCCGAAGCACATAAGACAATTTCAGATAAGGGTTCCTTTTCCATCCGGGAAAGTTTTTGTCCAGCCAGTCTGTCGTATCCTGCAATATCTGTTTTTGATCCACCGACTTAAAATCCAGCCGGAGTATCAGTGACAATCCAAAATGAATCATCGCAAACTGGCTGATAATATCTGGCCAGGACGGCCCTCCGGATGCCAGAACATAGTCTCTGACCTGTTCCATCTGTTTTCTGTGCATGGAAAGCTCCCACTGACTCACATGGCTGAAAGAAGAAGCGCTTCGGATATAATATTGATATAGGGGTTTTTTTACAAAGCTGATTCTTTTCACAAATGGATAAATGCTGAGAAGGAACATCATATCCTCCGCCACACGCGGCGGCTTTTCAAAAGTAATATGTCTGCTTAAAATCTTCCTGCGAATCAGCTTATTCCAAAGACCCGTATTAACTACCGGAAGAATATCCCGTTTTTCTGGCAAACGATAAGTACACCCGCCGAATACTGTCATCTCCGGCTGTTTCCTTCCCCGCTTTTTCCCGGAAATGCGGTCATATGCGCAAACTACCATATCGGCCTTTGTCTGAACCGCTCTCCCATACATGATTTCCAGCATGTCCGCTGAAACGGTGTCGTCACAGTCGCAAAACCCAACATAAGTTCCCTGAGCCACCTGGATTCCCGTTTCCCGCGCCCGCCAGGCCCCTCTGTTTTCCTGGGAAAGCACCCGCAGCTTTTCGGAAAAAAGCTTTTGGTATTTTTCCAAGATTTCCAAGCTGCGGTCAGAGGATCCGTCGTCGACGCAGATAATTTCATATTCATCCAGGGTCTGCCTTAATAAACTATTTAAACATGCATCTAAATACAATTCTCCATTATAAACAGGAACAATGACACTGACCTTCATTCCACTCTCCGATCATTTGCTTTGCCAAAAAACAAATTGCCATCAGCCGTTTTTCATACTAATGCACCAAACAGACATTCTTTTGACATAGCCCCCATAATATCATCCCCATGTAAAATTGTCAACGGTTTTCAGGATGTCCCACAATTTAACGGTATTGTTATAAATCAAAGGCTTTTCACGCCCAAACCCACATAAAAATACATGATTCCGGTGAGCGCCAGCCAAAACCAGGTGGTGGGATTGCTGAACCAGGTGGTAAAAAAAGAAAGTACCAGGTACATGGTGATTTGAGCGCCAAAAAGAAGCGCCACCGGATTTTGGCCCCGTTCTTTAAGAGAAGATATTTTCTGGCAGGCCATACTGAGAATCAAGCCAAATAGAAACACGCCCACCAGGCCAAAATCATAATAAGCATCATATATGAACGTCAATGTGGTCAATTCCGTCTTTGTTATATAAATCGGAAAACTTACCAGCCCAGGCCACAAAAATTTAAGACCGCTTAGGGCAAACACCGGAAAAAGCTGACGCAGCCCAAAAGTATGAGCCGGAAGCCCTTTCACCAGACAATTAAAATTATCATAATTGTTGGCCACATACATATATGGCTGGGTGATGTAAATTGGCATAGCGGCATTTTTCATTTCAAAAATACCATTTAAATAGGCTACATCGTGATTCCTAGCAACGGTAAGCCCCACATAAGCAGGCACCAGCGCGGCAATAACCAAGAAAATATAGCGAAATTTTATCCCCGGCCACGCCATTACTGCCACACAGACAGACAGAAAAACCGCCAAAAGGAGCTGGAATCTGGATACACAGAGCACAGGGATGGCAAGGGCCACTGCACAATAAAGGCCAATCCTCATCCATTCTTTTGTGGAAAGCTTCCCTTTTACCCGTCTGTAAAGTACAGAAAGGGGCAACACAAAAATACTGCTCACAGTAAAATAGTGGACACCTGACAAATGAAAATAGGAATAGGCATGAGGCTTATCAGAAAACAGCGGCACTTCCCGAAGCGCTGCCGCTTCCAAAATAAAACAGGACACAGAGACAAAAAGAACCACATCCATGCAGTGAAGCAACCGCTTCGCTACTTCATTGCCGCCGCCAGAGCGCTCCAGCTGGGAAAAAAGGCCCTCTTTTTTTTCTTCCGATTTCCTTCTCTTCTCCCAGGCCGCCCTGCCTTCATATCCGACAATAAAAACCACATATACCAGGATAAAACTGATCCAGGTATCCGGCTCCCAGTCCTGCGCCAGCCTGGAAAGCTTCATGGCTGACAGGCCCATGCCTCCAGTCCAAAACAGAGAGAATACTGCTTCCATTTGCAGTAAATCTCTTTCTCTCCGATAATAAAACAGGTATTCAAAAACCGCCAGCAAAATGAAAACAAAACCGGAAAATATATATTCTCCGGTTTTTGCCAAAAGAGCCGCCGCCGCGCCGCCAGCCAGGTGAACCCCCAAAGCGGCTGCCGTCATCATTCACCCAGGCCATTCTTCACGATTGTGACAATGGCCTCAAGAGCTTCCTTTTCATCCGGCCCGTCGCAGATAAATTCCAGCTCATCTCCAGTTTTAATGCACGCTCCCAGCACACTGAGCACACTCTTTGCATTAGCCGTAATATTTTCAAAGCGAAATGTGATGGACGAAGCATAATTCATCGCTTCCTTACATAGCACTCCTGCCGGGCGTAAATGCAGTCCGGTAGGATTTTTGATGACCACCTTCTCGCTGATCATGGCAATACCTCCTTTTTTACACTTTTGTATTTTCCCCTGTCCTTATGGAGCCTCTTCCGTGGATATATCTTCACTGCTACTGGGAAGCGTACCGGAAACCTCCCCCGCGCTTTCTCCCGTTTCTTCCATTTCCCCGCTTTCTGTTGTACTGCTTTCCGACGGATTCCCCTCAGAAGTATCCGGCTCACTGTTGGGTTTCGTGATAATTACCCGGATAGTCCCCACTGAAATCTTGAAATAGCTTTGATATTCCTCTGCCAGCTCTACCTCCGGCTGGCAGGAATAAACCCCTGGTTCCTTATACTCTTCCATATTCAGGAGCACAAACATGTCTTTATTTTCGATTCGCTCCAAATCCTCCGAAAGCCCTTCCAATGTCACTGTAACCCCGTCGTCGTCTCCAATCCTGTATTCCAGTTCCTCAGACATTCCCTGAAGCTGGATCAGATTCTTCCCGATATAAAAACTCCTTTGGGCCAATCTATCTATCTGATATGTCACCTCTATGCTGTCCGGCTGGCCGTCAGCCACCTCAAGGCCCTTGGGCAAATAATCCTGAATACGGTAAATTTTCGTGATATTTCCGCTGACTCCTGTTAAATCTTCCTTGACAGTAACCTTATCAAAATCGGCAATCAAGGCTTTCGCCCCTGTCACCAGTACAGTCTGAGGCTCACAGATATACGTAATATATTTATGCCCCTCCGCCACCTGATCCTGCCCTGTCACCTGGACATCCACGCTGATTCTGTTGGTCTTCACCACTTCCAGCGCTACCTCTGCCTCCGTAACGTTTAATTCAATCCTGGGGTCTGTCATATCCAACTCATGTTCACTGGCCTCATCGGTGTACAGTTTGATGGTTCCTGTCTCCTGGACATTGTCCACTGCCCCGCTTACGTCCACCATAATTCCTGCATGGTCAATTTTAGACATCACAGATTCTGGCGCCGTCACCCGGACAACCCTCGGGGATACCCTGGTTTCACTGAAGGTGTAAGTATCCTCCAAATCCCCCACCGGAATCACCTGAACTGTAAAGGTCTTCGTCTGCATACTTTCCACATCCACCCGTACGCTTCTGGTGATCTGCGTCCAGGAACGAATCAGGCTTTTATGATTTATCACTTCTATATTAACCGCCACCGAACCGGTAGCTCCATAGATTTCATTCAAGTCCACAGTTGCTTCAAAATCATCGGCTGAAATCTTTCTTTTGTCCGTCCGCCTTGCTGTGACTTCCACACTTACTGTTCTTTCTGCCGGGAATTCATACGTCAAATCGTTATCCGTGATGGCCTCTTTTTCATGGAGAACTTTGATGGGGATACCGGTTATGGTGAAAGTATCTGTGGGGTTATCTATATTGATCACGACTCCCCATAAAAGTACGGCAGCAATCACGGAAAAGATTTTTAAAAGCAGATTATTTGTCAGCTTTCTTTTCATTCTTCTGCCATCCTTTCAAAAGTTTCAGCTTACGCCCTTTGGCGTTTTCATTCTCTGCAATCAGCTTCTGCAGCTCCTCCTTCAGCGTATCCCGGTTCAGCTCCCGCTTCAGGGTGCCTTCAAAAGCCACGGATACTCTTCCTGTTTCCTCAGAAACAATGACCGTGATACTGTCAGTGGCCTCACTGACTCCCACGCCGGCCCTATGCCTGGTTCCCAGATCTTTGCTGATTTCCATGTTATCAGAAAGCGGCAGATAACATGTCGCCGCCACCACCCTGTTTCCCCGTACAATCACGGCGCCGTCATGGAGAGGGGTATTATGCTCAAAAATGTTCAAGAGAAGCTGGCTTGTCACTACGCCGTCCACCACAATGCCTGTTCTCTCATATTCCGCCAGCGGCGTCTTCCTCTCTATAACAATCAGCGCTCCTGTTTTCACTTTGCTCATTTCAAAGGTAGCTTTCAGGATTTCATTCATCGTCTTATCGGAGAATTTATCCTCCACCACTTTTCCACTGTCCGACACTAAAAATCCCAGCATTTTATTCCGCCCCAGCTGTTCCAACGCCCTGCGAAGCTCCGGCTGAAAAATAACCACCAGCGCAATAATACCCACATTGATCGTCTTGTTGGCCAGCCAGAGGATCGTATCCATGTGGAACAAATAAGCAACCAGGATAAAAGCTGACAGGACAAGAATTCCTTTCAAAAGCGCCCAGGCTCTTGTATTTTTAATCCAGAGCATAACATTATACAGAATTACCGCAAGGATCAACATCTCCACCACGTCGGTAATTCTGATATCGGGAATACTTTGAACCAGATAAGTTTTCATTCCCTCAAACATTTTTGTTATGATTTCCATCCCGTGCTTCCCCGTTTTCCGTCATTTTATTCTTTTTCTTCGCTCCCTTTTCAAACAGAACCCTGGTCTGCTCCAGATCCTTCCCGGCGCTGAAAAGCTCCGCCGTATTACTAAGCTCCTGGCGCAGATTGAAAAGTTCCTTTGCCACGCCCTGATCGTAGGAAGTCCTGGCGTTAATTTTTGTAACCGTCACTTCTGGCTGCGTCACAGCCACCTTTGGCACCGCCTTGACATAGTAATAATAGTCGTCATCCTCAAACTGCACCCGTTCTGTCCTGGAATAGTCCAAATGGAACACAAAAAATTCCAGCACCACGCCACTGACAGCAGCAGCTAACGCCCCTATAATCAGTGAACTAACCGGAAAACTGACATCTGCCAGAAAAACACCAGCCAGCAAAAGCAGTACATTTGTCACAGTTCCGACCCCTATCGCGATCTCCCATGCATGGCTGACAGAAAGCCGCCGTACGAGATAAACCACCAAAAGAGTCACACAGCATGCCACAACCATAACCCACATTTCCCGGTTCTCCAATATACCGTTGATCATCTGTGTATACCTCCCTGGCATGGAGAGAGAACCATTGGAAGCCAGCACACCTACATTTTCCCTGACATATTTAAGCATATAATAAACAATGATTCCAAAGCTGACAGGGATCATGCTGAAAGCAGTCCCCACAAGCCCCATCAAAAGAGGGACCACCAGGGGAATCCTGCACAGAAACAGTAACGGCATCAAAAGAAGAAGGAAACTGTCTCCCGGCTGGAACACATAATACAAGCAGAAAAACAACACAAAAACTGCTGCCGTCACAAACAGCACTTCCAGGGATACTGCGTACATCTGCAGTAAAACGAAAATCCCCGCAAGCACCACCGTAAAGCTGCACGGCAGACATGCACAAACCACAGCCGCCACGGCTCCTATCCAGTCATGGCTGATCCGTTCCATATAACCAAGGGCTCGGTTTATTGTAAAAAAAGCCGCAATCGCCAGGGCAAACCGAAATACCCAAATCAAATATCCTCCCCACCGGGCACAAAATTTTTTGATCCGCTCACGCAGAACCAGAAGGGTTGTCATGCTTTATATTCCTCCGATCCCTTCCATACCTTTGCAGTCCCCTGCTCGTACAGACGGTTGATTTGCTTAAGGATCGCCTGATATTCTTTCACTTTCGCTCTGGCTTTCCGATATTTACTCCTGAAAACAAAATATGCTGCCACAAGAAAGCAAGCCAGCAGGCACAAAAGCGCCACACCTGCCCGGATTGCCATCTGAACCAACTCACCAACCTGTTTTGTAGTCATAAGCGGCTCCGCATAATATAAGATCCACATCAAAACAAACAACGCATATCCAAATATAAAACAGATAGCCGACCGGATCATCTCATAACTGATATAATCATTCCGGTAAAACCGGTTTAACTTCAGTGCTCTTCGTTCTTCCTTCACTCGAAAAATTTCCGCTTTTGTCATCAGCTTCGTGCGTTCTGTGTTTACCATTTCTCTCACTCCCTGCCCAGACACGCGATCTTTTAATAGTATAACATACCAGGTGGAAAATTTCGAGAATATATTATTATTTTTCTATAAATATGCGTTTCGGGCCGTTTCCGGTGTACTCCCCCAAGAACTTTTTCATAAAATCCGGAAAGAGCCGCTGCAAAATATAGAATATTTTGTAGCAGCCCCTTCTCTTTTGTAAAATTATAACATCTTTTCGATCATTGCAAGCACTTCTTTTCCGAACTTTTCAGATTTCTCATCCGCGTCGGCCAGAGACTTTCCTTTCACGCCATAGTAAAATTTCACTTTAGGCTCTGTCCCGGAAGGCCTTACACACAGCCATGCATCGTCACTTAAATCGTAGTACAGCACATTGGAAGAAGGAAGCCCGGTAGAAGCCACAGCCCCTGTCGCCAAATCCACAACCGTGTCTTTCTGGTAATCCCTTGCCGATAGCACTTTATATCCAGCCACTTCGCAAGGAGTGTTTTCCCGGAGGGTTTCTAAAATCTCCTTGATCTTCGCCAATCCCTCAATCCCTGCCAAAGTGATGGACTGAACGCCGTCCTTGTAATAGCCATATCTCTCATACATGGCGATCATGGCATCCCATAACGTCATATTCTTCGTTTTATAATAAGCCGCCGCCTCACAGAGGGCCATGGTAGCCACAATGGCGTCCTTATCCCTGGCATGGATCCCGATCAGGCAGCCGTAGCTTTCCTCAAAGCCAAAAAGATAAGTCCCTTTGCCTGATTCCTCAAAGCCCAGAATCTGCTGTCCGATATATTTGAATCCAGTCAGCACTTCAATCAGCTTCACACCGTAATATTTCGCAATGGCATCTGCCAGATTGGAAGTAACGATGGTCTTTATCAACGCACCGTCTTCAGGAAGGCCCGACAGCTCCTTCTGCTGTCCGATTTCATAGTCCGCCAAAAGGCATCCCGACATATTTCCTGTCAAAGTGATGTATTCACCGCTCTTTGTGTCTTTTACATATACGCCGAGACGATCCGCATCCGGGTCAGTGGCCAGCACCAGATCCGCATCTTTTTCCTTTGCCAGCTTAAGCGCCAGTGCAAATGCCTCCGCCGCTTCCGGGTTCGGATAGCTTACTGTGGGGAATTCCCCGTCAGGCAGCTCCTGCTCCGGAACCACATACACGTGTTCAAAACCAAGCTCCTTGAGCACCCGGCGGGCCGGAATGTTTCCAGTGCCATGAAGGGGCGTATAGACGATCTTTAAATTTTTCCCTTCCGCCTCAATGCTGTCCCAATGCTTCACCTGTTTTTTAAGCTCCGCAATGTAAGCATCATCAATAGCCTGTCCGATGGTTTCATAAAGCCCGGCTTTCACCGCCTCACCCTTGTCCATGGTTTTCATCTGGGCAAAATCTGTCACAGCCTTCACTTCATCCATAATCCCCGTATCGTGGGGCGGCGTGATCTGGGCGCCGTCCTCCCAGTATACTTTATATCCATTGTATTCCGGGGGATTGTGGCTGGCTGTAATATTGATGCCAGCGATGCATTTCAAAGTCCGCACTGCGTAAGAAAGCTCAGGAGTCGGCCTCAAAGACTCAAACACATAGGCTTTGATTCCATTGGCCGCAAGGCAGAGGGCGGCTTCATCAGCAAATTCCGGTGACATCCTTCTGGAATCAAAGGCAATCGCCACACCCTTTTTCGTCGCGCCCGCCTTTAAAATATAATTGGCAAGGCCCTGGGTCGCCTTCCTCACTGTATAAATGTTCATCCGGTTGATGCCTGCGCCAATAATCCCGCGAAGCCCTGCCGTACCAAAGGACAGCTCTGTGTAAAAACGTTCTTTGATTTCATTCTCGTCGTCCCCTATGCCCTGAAGTTCTGTCTTTGTCTTCGCGTCGATATAAGGACTGGCCAGCCATTCCTCATATATTTTACGATAATCCATGAAAATCCCTCCCTGGTGCGGATATTTTCCAGCCTCCGAAAGCCGAATTCCAAATTCCGCCATATTTGTTTCCATTATAATATATCGCTTTCTAAAATTCAACTGACAATCACACACTCGCGATAAACTTAAGGAAAGCAGCCTTTCCCTCCGGTGTCCTTTTGTAGACTCCGGCGTCTTCCAGAACTTCCCGGAACACAGACCCGATTTCGCTGCGGATGATCTCATGGACATTGTCTCCATTGACCACAGGGTGGCGCTTCAGGAATTCCTCCGCCCAATCTGCGTGTTTTTCCGTCGCTTCAAAGGCCCGCAGGTTTCCGCCTTCCAGAATCACCTCAGCAAGCTTTTCCATCTCATCTTTCAGCCTTGCGGGGAGCACTGCCAGCCCCATGACTTCGATCAGGCCAATGTTCTCTTTCTTAATGTGATGGAGCTTTCCGTGGGGATGGTACACACCGAGGGGATGCTCTTTTGTAGTAATATTATTGCGGAGGACTAAATCCAGCTCGTAGCTCTCCCCCCTTTTTCTGGCAATGGGCGTAATGGTATTATGGGGTTCCCCGTCCGTTTCCGCATAAATAAAAGCATCTTCGTCAGTATATCCCCTCCATGTTTTTAATATCTGATCTGCTGCATTTACAAGCTCTTCCGTATTTTCAGAGCGCAGGCGCAGTACCGACATGGGCCATTTCACAATCCCTGCTTCCAGATGGCAAAAGCCGCCAATCTCCACCTTTTCCTCCATAGGCGCTTTTGCCATGGCAAACTCATAATGGCCGCCCTGGAAATGGTCATGGCTTAAAATAGATCCGCCCACAATAGGAAGGTCCGCATTGGAGCCCACAAAATAATGGGGAAACTGCTTCACAAAATCCAAAAGCTTGCAGAATGTATCCCGGTTGATCTGCATGGGGGTATGTTCCCTGTTCAACACAATACAATGCTCATTATAATAAACATAAGGAGAATACTGGAACCCCCATGGTTTCCCATTGACCGTTATGGGGATAATCCTGTGGTTCTGCCTGGCCGGATGGTTTACCCGCCCTGCATATCCTTCATTTTCCACACAGAGCAGGCATTTAGGATAACCGCTCTGCTTTGCCAGTTTTGCCGCCGCGATCGCCTTCGGGTCTTTTTCCGGCTTCGACAAATTGATGGTAATATCCATTTCACCATAAGGAGTCTTTGTCTTCCATTTCAAATCTTTCTTCACCCGGTAACGGCGGATGTAATCCGTATCCTGACTGAATTTATAATAAAAACCCGTGGCTGTTTCCGGGCTTTTTTCATAAAGCTCCCAAAATTTTTTAATGACGGCGCTGGGCCTTGCCACAAGCTTTGACATCAGCTTCGTATCCAATAAATCCCGGTAAACCACACTATCCTGAATCAGCCCCTTTTCACAGGCATAGTCCAGAATCTCCGAAAGCGCCGGCTCAAGCTCCACATCATGATACTCTTCCGAAGGCTCCTCATATTCCTCAATCCCCAGGGTCTCCAAAAGGGCATTGGCCGTATAAATGGCATCTTCTTTCTCAATCAGCCCTGTTTCCAGCCCATAAGTCACAAGCTTTTTAATGGAATTTTCAATCATGGCTGCCCCCCCCTTTATTTCGCATATCCGTTTGGATGGTTTTTATGCCATTTCCAGGCAGTGGCAATGATCTCCTCCAAATCTGCATGGGCCGGCTTCCAGCCAAGTACCTGTTTTGCCTTCTCACTGGAAGCGATCAGCCTGGCGGGATCCCCTGCCCGTCTGGGAGAAACGATGGCCTTTATGGGATCTTCCGTCACCTTTCTGGCAGTCTCAATAACCTCCTTCACCGTGAAGCCAACTCCGTTGCCCAAATTGAAAATATCACTTTTTCCACCCTTCACCAAATATTCCACTGCCAGGATGTGGGCCTGGGCCAAGTCTGTCACATGAATATAATCACGGACGCATGTACCGTCCTTCGTGTCATAATCGTCTCCAAAAATACTGATGGCTTCCCGTTTTCCCAACGGCACCTGAAGAATCAGGGGAATCAGATGGCTCTCCGGGTTATGGGCTTCCCCGATCTCTCCACTCACATGGGCACCACAGGCATTAAAATACCGCAGGGACACAAACCGCAGACCGTGGGCTAGGCCGGTCCATTTAAACATTTTCTCCATGGAAAGCTTTGTCTCCCCATACGTATTGGTCGGTTCTGTCCTGTCTGTCTCCTCGATGGGGATCTTCTCCGGTTCCCCGTAAGTGGCCGCTGTGGAAGAAAACACAATCTTATCAAGGCCATGGGCCACCATACTTTCCAAAAGTACCTTCGTACCGCAGAGATTGTTGTCATAATATTTAAGGGGATTTGTCATACTCTCCCCCACCAGGGAATTCGCCGCAAAATGAATCACCGCATCGATATCCTTCTCTCCATCCAATACGGAATCCACAAATCTGCGGTCTCTTAAATCACCCTTATAAAACTTTGCCTTCGGATGCACCGCCTCAATATGCCCTGTTTCCAGGTTGTCAATGATAACCACTTCATGCCCCGCATCCACCAGCTCATACACCGTATGGGAACCAATATAACCTGCCCCGCCAAGCACCAAAATTTTCATGATTTCCTCCTTTCGACGCAGCCTCGCCTTTTGAATACCAACTGTGTCATTCGGGCTAATTGGAAAATCTGTTTCCCAATCTGCCTTTCTTCTTATTTATATATTCCATTTTAATTGATAATTTCTGAAATTTCTATGGTTTTTTTAGCCCTGAAAAACCCTGCCTTCTTTAAAACACCTTGATTCCGCCGCAGGGCCGTACCTTCAGCACATGGCAGGAACCTTCGCCAAACACACCATCCAGAATCTCCCTGTATTTCTCCACAAAAGAATTTTTAACAAATGCCTGAATGGTTCCTGCAAATCCTCCTCCATGGACGCGGCACACGCCGTTGTCCCCAAGAATACTTTCACTGACAGCAAGCCCCATGGACACTCCCTGGTTCTGCACATCCTTATTGGTATACACGTTCTGGAGGAACTGGAAAGAAGAAGCGCCGGATTCTTTCACCAGCTTTAAGAAATCCTCAAAACGTCCTTCGGAAAGGGCCTCTGCCTCCGCCGCCGCCCTGTCATTTTCCGCAAAGAAATGCAGGCTCCTCAATACAGCCCGGTCTCCCGCCTTTTCCCGCACCGCCGGAATGTTTTTCAAAAACGCTTCCCGGGCCACCTCCCGCAGCACTTCTTTCCCAAAGCAGGCCGCCGCCGCTTTCATCTCAGCAGGAATCTGTGCATAGTCATCGGTCAGGTCACAGTGGGAACCTTTTGTATCCACAATACACAGACTGTAATGATAAGAATCAAAATCCACCGGTACCCGGTCAACCACCGGGGCTTTGGGATCCTTAAAGTCAATGCCAATCAAGCCTCCGACGGAGCAAGCTGTCTGATCCATAAGGCCGCAGGGTTTCCCGAAATATTCATTTTCCGCATACTGGGCAACTTTTGCGATTTCCACCGGATCAATCTTCATCCCATGGAACAGCCCGGAAATAATGGTCCCCACAAGGACCTCAAAAGCCGCCGAAGAAGAAAGCCCCGCGCCGATCAGCACATTGCTGGTCACATAGGCGTTGAACCCCTGCCTTACCGGGAATCCGATTTTATCAAGACCGGCGGCTACGCCGCGGATTAGCCCTACGGAAGTTTCCCTTTCCTCTTCCCTCCTGGACAAATCCTCCAGGCCCACCGTAACCATCTCATAACCTTCTGATAAAATCCTGATACAATCCTCTCCATGAAACCCGACGATGGCAATGGCATCCAGATTGACCGACGTAGCCAGTACCCGCCCGTATTGATGATCCGTATGGTTTCCTCCCACTTCACTGCGGCCAGGCGCACTGTAACATTCTATTTCCCCAGGTCCGAAAGTCTCTTCATACCGTCTGATCGCTTCTGCATAACGTTTCTTCTGGGCTTCCACCATGGTTTCGTCCACATAAATGTCCTTCAGCCGTCCATCATAAATCCCCTGTTCCAGCTCCGAAAGGAGCAGCTTTCCTTCTTTCATTGTCCGTACCTTCCCTTTCCGTTTCATTCCGGCATTTTATTCTGGCATGTTTTCGCCGGTATTTCCCTGTCTTTTCTGCTATTCTTAGCATAGCATACTTTTACTAAAACCTCAACATATATTTACTAATAATTATCGTATATTTCACTAAACTCTCATTCTGATACACAGACATTTATATGGCGCCGCCGGCGGTGTCGCTATCAATCAAAACTTCCCGCATCCGGATCCTAAAAGCAAAAATACAGCCCCCCAGTCACGTCAGGATTGCTTTTCCCATTGTTTTTGTTTATAATGTCCGGGAAGGATAATGTGAAAGAGAGGGATTTTATTGGCTGCTACTTTAAAGGATGTTGCAGAAATGGCTGGCGTTTCCTCTGCCGCCGCTTCCAGGATTCTCAATAACGATGCTTCCCTGTCTGTCCCTTCGGAGACCAGGCAGAAGGTTCTTAATGCCGCCAAAGCATTAAATTACCGTAAAAAACAGAAAAGTTCTGCAAAATCCGCATACACCATGGGGATTTTACAGTGGTTTTCTTCGCTGCAGGAATTGGAAGACAATTATTACCTTTCCATCCGGCAGGGTATCGAAGATTTCTGCCTGTCCAACTACCTGAATGTCATCCGCACGTTTAAAAGTGATTTAAACTGTATGGAATCTCTGGCCCAGGCCGACGGCTTAATCTGTATTGGCAAATTTACCACAGATGAAGTGGCCCTGTTCAAAGAATTGAACGACTCCCTTCTGCTCATTGATATGGCCTCCCCGGATCCTGAGACTTCTTCCATCACCCTGAATTTTGAACAGGCTGTCTTTGAAGCCCTGGAATATCTCTACCATCTCGGCCACAGGGATATTGCTTATCTGGGTGGCCTGGAGTATTTGGCCGATGGTTCCCTATTCCCTGACAGCAGACGCAGCGCTTTTATCGCTTATTGTGAAAGCCGGGGTATTACTTACCTGCCTTATATGAAAGAAGAACTGTTTTCCAGTGAATCCGGCTACCGTATGATGATGGAACTGATTGATTCCGGTACGCTTCCTTCTGCTGTATTTGCCGCCAGCGACCCCATCGCCCTTGGCGCCCTCAATGCTGCCAAAGAACAAGGGTTCAAGGTACCTGGCGACCTCTCCTTCATCGGATTTGACGATATCAGCCTTTGCCGGATGGCTTCTCCGCCCCTGACCACCATCCATGCGCCCGCCTATGAAATGGGCCAGTATGGAGCCGGTATTGTATACCATCTTTTGAAAACGCCTTTAGACGCCGCCCTTCATATAAAAATGCCCTGCCGTCTGGCCCTTCGCGATTCCTGCCGGGAAATCAGGCGTAAAAACTAGAAAATATAAGAATTCCGGCTACAAAAAAGATTGTCAAAAAAAATAAAATTTCCAGAATTGCTAGTTGACAAGGAAGCCCTTCTATAGTATATTATTCATGTTGCCGCTGAAAAGTGGAACAGTGCTGGCGTGGCACAGGTGGTAGCGCACCTCATTGGTAATGAGGAGGTCGGCAGTTCGAGTCTGCTCGCCAGCTCTAAAAAAATTAAATAAGAATAAAGAATCCTGCCACGCAGGATTCTCCGCCTGTGGCGGATCGCTTCAACGATATAATCCCTCTCCGCCCCAGTGCGTTCCTGGCGGAGGTTTTTTTACTTTATAGGAGGCAGTCTTCTATAAAGGAACAAAGATTGCGCTTTGCGCAATCGCCGCGCGTGAGCGGGCCTGAAAGGCTCTCGCAGTTTCCTATAAAGTAATAAAGACTTTTCAAGGAGATCATCCTTTGAAAAGTCTTTATTTTTTTCTTATAGAAAATTATTGCGAAAGTATTTAATCCACATCCCCTGTATAATCCGGGTTCACAGTCCTGTACGGTACAAACTGCCCGTCCTGGATGGTGACGACGCCCATGGGTTTATCCGGATCCCCGTCCACGACTTCATAGGAACCGCAAAGTCCCTCCACGGTACAATTACGCATATACTCTGCAATCGCGGCGCGATCCGGCCCGCAGGCTGTAAGGGCATCCGCAAAACATGTAATTCCATCATACATATTCAGCACATGGGAATTGATGGATTCAACATTATATTCCTTCATAAAGCCTTCGGAAAATGCCTTCAGCTGAGGGGTGTCTGCATCAAGATCCAGGGCAGTCATAATCAGGGTTCCGTCCCCCTCTGTACCTACGATATCCAAAAGCCCCTGCTGCTGCGCTGCGCCAAAGGTCATAACCGGCGCCTCAATTTCCAGATTTTTTGCCTGGAGGATAATAGAAGCCACGTCGGAATATCCTCCGTACACCACCAGGACTTCCGGATCCAGAGCTTTTGCGTTGGTCAAAAGCGCGTTAAAGTCTTTCTGTTCCTTCTCATAAGATTCCGCTGACAGGACGCTGCCTCCCAGTTCCTCAAAGAACTGCTGGAAATAGTCCTTGCTGCTGTTGCCCGCATCATCATTTAAGTAGAGGAAAACAACATTCTTTGCGCCATAAAAATTATACATGAATTTCGCATAAAACCTCTGTTGGATTTCCGATGTATTGCACCCGCGTACCATGTATTCTCCCAGGTTCGTAAAATCCTCATGGGAAGAGGAAGGGGCAAATAAGGTAATCCCTGACTCTATAAAAGTAGGCGCAGCCGCAATGGCGCAGGTTGATGAAAAGGGGCCAAAGCAGGCCAGATACTCGTCATTTTCAGCAACCAGGGACGCAACTGTAACACTTTCCTTTGAGTCTCCCTTGTCATCATAAAAATCACATTCTATCTGATGGCCGTTGATACCACCGGCAGCATTGATTTCCGCCAGCTTATACTCAATGGCGTTTTTGTAGGACTTGCCATGTTCCTCCGCGCTCCCTGTCAGAGGCGCAATACATGCAATTTTATATGGGCTGTTATCCCCTTCTTTCTGTTCTTCCTTCGGTTTCTCTTTCTCCTCTTTCTGGGATTCCACAGCTGCTTTGCTCTCCGCCACAGACGTTTCCTCTGGTTTGTCCTTCCCACAACCTGCAATGAGCGTCGTAATAAGGACGGCCATAAGCGTAAATGACCAAAATTTTTTCATTGTTACGTTCTCCTTTCCCTTGCAATACTATTTTTCTGGCTTTTACCAAACACCAGAGCCCGCCGTCGTCTGTCTAATAAGTGTCACAAACGTCCGCCATTGCTCTTATATTATCCATTGGCGCATAGGCTGCCAATGTACAATCCGCACCAACAATCAGTCCCTGTTTCCCATAACTTTCTATCACTGCCTTTGTCTCTTCGGCGGTTTTTTCCGGCGTCCCATTGGAAATGGAACCCAGGTTATCAAGCCCGCCCATTACCTTTTTGCCAAACATGGCACGCCCCTGGGATAAGGAGAGATTATTCCCATGGATATCCCAGTTGATGGCGGCGCAGTCATAATCCCGGTACTGCTCCATCCGAAGATTATCTCCACACATATGAAAAATATTATATTTGGACCGCTTGTTAATCTGATTCAGCACATTGATATCGTACTGTTTCACATATTTCTGGAAAATCTCATCCTCAAACCGGTTGAGTTCTCCGCCTCTGGACGCGTAGTACATTCCGTCAACACCTTCGTCAAAGAAAATGTCTGCCTGCTTAACCACCGCTTCTTCCAGTCTTTTCATGGCATCCTCAAATTCCGGTTTCTGGGAATAAGTATGTGCATTTATAATCGCATCGTCCCTGGTCATGGCCCGCGCATGGTTCCAAGGTGTAAATAAGGTCCAGTAAACCAGATCTTCCCCCTGGTTCTTATCCACAATCCGTTTCAGCAGATCCAGATTTGTCTGAAAATATTTCTCGTTTTTATCAAATCCTTTAAAAGCCTTCCAGTCTTCCGGCCTCTGCAGGGGATAATCCACCACAAACCGGAGATCTACAATAATTTTCAAAAAAGAATTCCGGCTTTCCCTATGGAAGTCAAACTGGGCCTGGGCCCCCGCTTCTCCGAATCGCCTCTCCTCCGGCACATGCACAAACACACAGTGGGGAGCATGATCCACCGGCCGGTCGTTAAAAAATGCTATCATTCTTTCTTTTCTTGTCATAATTCCTCCATTATGCCCGAACCTTTGTCCATGTATTGGTTTTTTGGGATTCATAAGCCGCGTTAATAATCTGAAGGCAGTGCAGGCCCTCCTTTGAGGTACAGAGCGGCTTCGTATCCTCAAGTACACATTTTGCGAAAATGTCCACGATTTTTGTCAGAGGCGGCTCATAATGTCCAGGAATCCTTCCCACATCATAGTAGACACGTTCCCCATTCCTTTTATGTAACACAACCCCGTATTGTCCCGCATATGTTTCTATGGTTCCTTCTGTCCCATAGATAAAAGTTTTCCTTCCATTATCGGAAAAATCCAGCCATGAATTTTCAACCGTCCCCACAATTCCGTTTTTATAGCGGATATTCAGTACGGACTGGTCTTCATAGGGGACCGGCTCTCCGTTGCTGAAGGTTTTTGCCAGTGTATGGGCAGCCAGGAATACCTCGTCCACTTCCTCTTCAAACAGGAAATTCATCAAATCAATCCGATGGCTTCCCACCTGTGACAGAACACCGTGAACGTGGTTAATCCTGTCATAATGGTTTTTATTAATGATTCCTTCCGCGTTTGTTTCATGCCCTCTGAAGCTGTACTCTGTCCGGAAATACAAGACTTTTCCGACAGCCCCTTCCTGAATCAGCTGTTTTGCTTTTATATGAGGCGCATATAACCGCTGGTTATGATTAATCATCAGTTTTTTCCCGCTCTTCTCCTCCGCCTCGATCATGGCCCGGCATTGCTCTGGGCTGGAAGCCATGGGCTTTTCACATAGAACATGTTTGCCGGCCTTCAGTCCGGCCACGCTGATTTCCCAGTGGGAGCCTTCCGATGTGGCCACAAGAATTGCATCCACCATATCGTCCTGCAGGACCTCTTCCAGGCTGCCGTATACTTTTCCACCATACTTCTTCGCGAATTTCTCCGCTTTTTCCCTGGTCCTGTTGAAAAAACCATACAAATCCACATAGGGGCTGGCATCACAAAGGGGAGCGTGGCGTTTTTCAGCCACATTTCCGCAGCCCACAATTACCATCCTGATTTTTTTGTTTTCTGAATGATTCATGACTCTCTCCTTTCCTTTTATCCTCTCATAATTACCTGAAGGCCAGACAGCTTCTCTAAAAAGGCAATCAGGCTTACCAGATTATAAAGGTGTCTGTAATCTAGCCGCCCAGATACGCGTTTCGTACCTGTTGGTTATCCAGCAATTCCTGGCTTTCTCCTTCCAATACAATTTTCCCGGTCTGCAGCACATAGCCCCGGTCAGAAGAAGTTAAAGCCATTTTGGCATTTTGTTCCACCAGAAGGATCGTAATGCCCATCTGGCTAATCTTTTCAATCAGCAAAAAAATATTTTTAACGATCAGTGGCGCAAGTCCCAACGACGGTTCGTCCATGATCAAAAGGCGCGGGTTTCCCATCAGCGCCCGGGCAACCGCCAGCATCTGCTGTTCGCCTCCGGAAAGGGTGCCGGCTGACTGGTTCTTTCTCTCTTCCAGAATCGGAAACAGCGTAAAAGCCCGTTCAATCCCCTCTTCAATGACCTTTTTATCTTTGCAGATATAGGCTCCCATATTCAGGTTTTCCAGAACCGACATCCGCGGAAATACCTGACGCCCTTCTGGAGAAATAGCGATTCCCCGCTGGATAATCTGATGGGAAGGCAGGGAGGTAATATCTTTCCCGTCAAAAACAATGCTCCCGGAAGCAGCCTTATTCACTCCTATGATGGTTTTCATCGTCGTCGTTTTCCCGGAGCCGTTTGCCCCGATCAAAGTCACAACTTTTCCTTCCTCAACGTCAAAGCTGATTCCCCTCACTGCTTTTATTGCTCCGTAATTCACGCATAAATCGCGAACCTCAAGCAAAGCCATAGGTCTATTCCTCCTTCCCCAGATATGCTTCGATAACGTCTGGATTATTCCTTACCTCCTCCGGTTCCCCATTGGCAATCACTTCCCCATGGTCAAGGACGTAAATCCGGTCGCAGATGCTCATTACAAGCTTCATGTCATGTTCAATCAGCAGGATCGAATATCCCATGTCCCGCAATTTAAATATAAAATCCGACAGTTCCTTCGTTTCACGCTCATTCATCCCAGCCGCCGGTTCATCAAACAAAAGCAATTCCGGAGAACTGGCCAATGCCCGGGAAAATTCCAGATGCCTCTGGTATCCATAAGGCAGACTGGTGGCATAGTTATATCTCGCCTCGTATAACCCAGTCAGCTTCAAAATCTCTTCCGCCTTTTTTAAGGTTTCCTCTTCTTCTTTTTTTGCTCTCTTGGTTTTAAAAATCACATCAAGGAGATTGGCTTTCGTTTTGCTGTGGACACCCAGCATTACGTTCTCCAGTACGGTCATAGTGGGAAAGAGGCGGATATTTTGAAACGTACGCGCCATACCCAGTTTGGTGATTTCATAGGGCGTTTTCCCTGTAATATCCATATCATGAAAATAGATCTGCCCCTCGGTTGGCTTGTACATTCCGGTAATGTTGTTGAACAGGGTCGATTTTCCCGCTCCGTTGGGCCCGATAATCCCCACTATTTCATGTTTCCTGACTTCAAGATCCGCATTGTGTACCGCGCACAAACCTCCAAACCGCTGCGTCACTTGTTTTGCACGAAGAATCACCTCATTACTCATTCCGAACCTCCTTATGAACCGAATCCTGCTGGCGGATATGTTTGAGATTAAATCCTCCCAGTATACCCTGAGGCCGGACAATCATCATAATAATCAGCATAACGCCGTATACAATCTGGCGTACATCCATCAGAGGCCTCAAAATTTCAGGAAGGACCGTCAGAGTAACTGCCCCCAGGACACTTCCCATGGGGTTGCCAAGGCCCCCCATAATGGTCATACTGATAATGATGGTCGACTGGTCAAAAGTAAAATTACTCGGATCTATGAACCCAATATAATGGGCATAAAAGGCGCCGGCCAGCCCGGCAAGGGAAGCTGCCACTCCAAAGATCATCACCTTATAGGAAAATGGATTGACTCCCATGGCCGAAGCTGCAATATCATCATCTTTAACAGCCAAAACCCCTCTTCCAATTCTCGAATTCACAATCCTGCCCATTACAATAACCGCCAACAGCACTAAAAATAAAATCAGATAATACTGTGCCTGTTTATTAAATTTCATCCCGAATAATTCCAGCCTGGGAATATTGGGGATACCACGTGACCCCCTCGTCAGCCAGTCCATATTCGTTTCCAGCGCACGGCAGATTTCGCAAAAGGCCATGGTAACAATGGCAACATATCTTCCGCTGAGCTTTCTCGTGGGCATCCCAATAAGCAGTCCAAACATACCTGTCACCGCCATGGCCGCCAGAAATGTGAGAATAAAATTCCAGCCTGCTTTCGTTGACAGAATAGCTGCTGTATACGCCCCAATCCCAAAAAACCCAGCCCATCCTAGACCTGTGATCCCCATGTAACCAGTCAAAACATTTAAACTGAGGGAGAGCAGGACATATACCAGACACAGTATTCCCACATTAATCAGATACTGGCGGGTAAAGATCAGCGGATATACCACTGCGGCAGCAAACAGAACCACATTGACATATTTTTCATGTTTCGCCCACACATGTAAGAGCCGTTTCATACCTTGCCCTCCTATACCTTGTTAATTTTCTTATGCCCCAGCAAACCTGTGGGCCTGAAAATAAGAAATATAATAATAATGACAAAGGAAATCATATCTTTGTACGCCGAACTGACATATCCTGCCACAATCGTTTCCAACATTCCGATAATCACGCCTCCAAGCATGGCTCCGGGAATGGAACCAATCCCTCCAAGAATTGCGGAAGCAAAGGTTTTTACACTGACCGTGGTGTACAGCGTGGTATCGACGGAGCCATAATACATGGCTACCATGGTCCCGGCAATGGCCGCGCTCACGGATCCGATAAAAAATGTGACGGTAATGACCCTGTTCACATGGACTCCCATCATCTGGGCCGCCACTGTATTCTGTGCAATGGCTCGCATGGCGCTCCCCCGTTTGGTCCGGTAAACAATAATGGACAGAACCGCCATGATTACAACAGACAAAACAATAATAATCAGCTGGTTCCCTGTAATAATCACGCTTCCGATATAGACTTTCCCCACAGGGAACGCGTTTGGCACAGCTTTCGTATCGCTTCCGAAAATCGCAATCAGCCCGTTCATAATCACTGTGGACACGCCTAATGTGGCCACCATAGAGGAAGAAATTGGAGCTTTCCTTCCACGGATGTTTGTGAGGATAAACCGGTCCATAAACGCCCCTAAGACACCTGTCGCTATGACTGCAATGAGAAAAGCCGGTATAAATCCCCATCCCATGGAAACATATAACAGCACCACGATGTATGGCGCAAACACATAAAATGCGCCATTGGCAAAGTTCGCCAGCTCCAGGACGCTGTATACCATAGAAAACCCTACTGCAACCAACGCATATGTCGTCCCTATGGTAAGTCCGTTGACAAGCTGCTGGAACAACATAAAAATCCCCCCTTTACTACGTGTCCTGTTTAATAATATTGCTCACCTCAAGAATCGCCCTGCAGAATCTTTCTGAAGTCAGGATCTTCCTGTAACGTGAAATCGTCTTTTCGGAATGTTCCTGAAGCGCAGAAATGGCCGCCGCCAAATTCCTTGTCTCCAATGCCGTAATCAGGCTGCTGTGTTCCTCCACAGAACTATCTTTATCCGGCATAAGGACGTTAAGCCACTGTGCCCTCTCAATCTGCATTTGGAGCTGCTCATGGATTTTCAGAAAGCGCTTATTCCCTGACATCAAAAGAATCTGTCTGTGAAGTTCCATTCCAGTCCCGAAAAAGCTTTCATCATCTTCACTTCCCACCGCTTTTTTATGCTTTTCTACAGTATCCCGCAGTGTCCGAATCTCTTCGTCCTTTAAACCGTTTTGGAAGGCAATCCTGATCGCCTGTGTTTCCATGGCTTCCCTCACCTGATATAATTCCACAATATCCTCAAGATTTTGCGGATGAACCACATATCTTCCCTCAATGGAATCAACCAGTTCGCATGTTTCCAGCCGCAGAAGGGCCTTTTCAACAGGTGTCCGGCTCATATTAAGTTCTGAAGCAATCTGGTTGCTGGACAGGACCTTATTGGATTCCCACTCTCCTAAAATAATCTTATTTTTCATTTGTTCAAATGCGTCGTCTACTTGTGAAGGTTTCATAAAACATGTCTCCTATAATTTACTTTTGTTGAATTCAATATTTGGGTCTTTTAAAATTCAATAATCTTCTTATATTGAATTCATATTTTATATATATCTGCATTATATCAGCACTCTTTTGTGTATTCAACTGTCAAATATGACAATATTAGTCTTATTTTTTATCCATTTTCCACAAAGCGCAAAAAAACAGGGAACGAAAAAACGGATTCCAATAGATAGAATTAAGATTATCTTTAACGCAAAAATGACGCCGGAAATTTTCTCCAACGCCATTTTTATCTACAATTTTATTTTCCCATTCTCTGGCGTACTGCCTCGTAAGCCAGTACGCCTGCCGCCACCGACGCATTGAGGGAATCAATATCCCCTTTCATGGGGATCGCCGCTGTCATATCGCAGCGTTCCTTTACCAGGCGGCTGACGCCTTCCCCTTCATTTCCAATGATAATTCCCAGGGGGCCTGTCAGGTTTAAGTCGTACATAAGGGTTCCGTCCATATCGGCGCAGACAAACCACATCCCTTCTTTTTTTAGCTCTTCCATAACCGCCGTCAAATTCGTCACCTTCGCCACCGGCGTATAGTTGAGCGCCCCGGCCGAAGTTTTAGCCACCACCGCCGTCAGCCCCGCCGCCCGCCTTTTGGGAATAACCACCCCGTGGGCGCCGGACAAATTGGCTGTCCTTATGATGGCCCCAAGGTTATGGGGATCTTCGATCCCATCCAGCAAGAACAAAAAAGGCGCCTCCCCTCTTTCCTTTGCCAGCGTAAGCATGTCCTCCACAGAAGCATATTCATAGGCGGCCGCGTAAGCAATCACCCCCTGATGCTTCCCTCCGGCAGAAAGCTGATCCAGACGGACCTTCGGCACATATTGAATCAATGTATTCTGTTTCCTGGCCATTCTGGCAATACTGAGTACCGGGCCGTCCTGGCAGCCCTTCAGAAGGAATACCCTGTCAATGGTTTTCCCTGAGCGGAACGCTTCCAACACTGGGTTGCGTCCTTCAATTACAAATTCTTCGTATCTCATCGTTCTTCCTTATAATATTTTAAGCAAAGCTCCACCAGTTCCGTCATCCGTTCCCCCTGCCCGGTCAGATACAGATGGCCGAACAGCGCTTCCAGCCCTGTGGCATGGCGGTACTCCGACATGGAGGCATTTTTTGCCCGGCTGGGCGCCTGGGCATTTCTCCCGCGCCGATAGACGCCGGCTTCCTCCTCGGAAAGCTCCCCAAAGATTCCGCGTATCATCCGGGACTGTGTTTTCGCTTTCACCAGCTCGCTGCAGGCTTCATGCAGCTTTCCGGGAGCCGTATTTCCCCTTCCCACCACTATGGTACGGATATACAGGCTGAATACGGCATCTCCGATAAAAGCCAGGGCCAGAGGAGAATATGTGCGGATATCCGGTCCTGAAAGAAGCTCTTCCTCTTCAGACAGAAGCTTCGGTATACATCCCTTTACGCTCTCGTCCATTTCACTCCTTCTCTTGTGTCTTTGAGGAGAATCCCCTTTGCCGCCAGAATATCTCGTATTTCATCAGCCCTGGCAAAATTTTTATCTTTTCTTGCCTGCTGCCGTTCCTCGATCAGCGCCTCAATATCGGCATCCAGAAGTTCCTCTTTCTTTTCCGTAATGATGCCCAGAATATCGCAGAGAGTCTCCAAAGTATCCTTTACATATTCCACAAACTCCTTCGTGCTCTTCTCATCCAGGGAAGTATTTGCCAGTTTCACCAGTTCAAATATGGCTGCAATGGCATCCGCCGTGTTGAAATCATCTTCCATGGCAGCCTCATATTTTTCCACCAGCTCTTTCACCTGGGCCTGGACAGCCTTTTCTTCTGCTGTCATTTCTCCGCCGGCAGCCACAGGAAGAAGCTCGCCCAAACGGTTTACCGCTGTCAGTATCCGCACCAGACCGTTTTTAGAAGCTTCCATCAATTCCGCGCTGAAATTTAAAGGGCTTCTGTAATGGGCGCTCAGCATAAAGAACCGCAGTACCTGCAGATCATATTTTTCGCTGATCTCCCGTACTGTAAAAAAGTTCCCCAAAGATTTGGACATTTTCCTGTTGTCAATATTCAAAAATGCATTGTGCATCCAGTATTTTGCAAATTCGCAGCCATTGGCCGCCTCACTCTGGGCGATCTCATTTTCGTGGTGAGGGAAAATTAAGTCTTCACCGCCGGCATGGATATCAATCTCATCCCCGAGATAATGCTTGGCCATGACGGAGCACTCAATATGCCAGCCAGGCCTTCCGTCACACCAGGGGGACTCCCAGTAAGGCTCCCCGTCCTTTTTGGGCTTCCAGAGCACAAAATCCAGCTCATCCTCTTTCTCTCCCACCACTTTGATCTCCCTGTGGCCCGCCTGCAGATCTTCAAGGTTCTTGTGGGACAGTTTCCCATAATCCTTAAACTTTCTTGTCCTGTAATATACAGTCCCGTCATCGGCCCGGTAAGCATAGCCTTCCTCAATCAATTTCTCAATCATGGCAATCATACCGTGGATCTCCTGGGTAGCCAGCGGATGAGTCGTGGCCGCCTTTACATTCATGCCTTCCATGTCCTTTTTACACTCAGCAATGTAACGTTCGGAAATCACAGAGGAATCCACACCCTCCTCTATGGCCTTTTTGATGATTTTATCATCCACGTCAGTAAAATTGGAAACGTAATTGACATCGTAGCCTTTGTACTCAAAATACCGCCTCACCGTATCAAATACGATCATGGGGCGGGCATTCCCGATATGGATAAAATTATAAACAGTGGGGCCGCAGACATACATCCGCACCTTTCCCTGCTCCAAAGGAATAAATTCTTCTTTCTTTTTAGAAAGCGTATTGAAAACTTTCATTTTTCTCCCTCCTGGCTTTTTCATGAATTTTTCGGACAGGAACCACAGCCTTTTCCACAGCCAGGCCCTCCGTGTCCATAATCGAAATTCTCCACAGTCTTAAGAAGCGCCACCGCCTGGGCGGCAATCCCCTCTCCTGCCCCCGTAAACCCAAGGCCTTCTTCCGTCGTGGCCTTTACATTCACCTGTGTGTCTGAAATATGAAGCGCCCTTGCTATATTCTCCCTCATCTCCTGCCGGTAGGGAGACAGCTTCGGTTTCTGGGCAATCACCGTCACGTCGATATTCCCCACAAAATACACATGTTCCTCCAGAAGCTCTCCCACCTTTTCCAGAAGCTTCATACTGGATATCCCTCTGTAGGCTTCATCTGTGTCAGGGAAATGCAGGCCGATGTCTCCCAGTCCCGCCGCCCCAAGAAGGGCATCCATCACCGCGTGCAGCAGCACATCTGCATCTGAATGGCCCAGGAGGCCTTTCTCATAAGGGATTTTCACTCCTCCCAGTATCAAATCCCGCCCTTCTGTCAGGCGGTGGACGTCATATCCCATTCCAATTCTCATAAACCTTTATATTCCTTTCCTTATCGTCGGTAGGCCAGGACACACCCTCTTGCCAGCCGACGATACCTATGGCATATTATAGCAGATTCCACAGTTTTTTCAAGCGGACCTGCCCTTTTCAAAACTTGTGATAACCATATACAAATATTAATACAATATTAAAAAAATAAACTGCGTCTTAACTTTTCATTAAATTCAGATTCTTCATTATTTTTTGTGCTACAATGATAGTAATTTTGTTTTATTTATCGGACATGGAACCTTGTTTCTATCCGTTAAAAACCAGAAATTAACTGTGAAAAAGGAGGCGGCAGCATATGATTGAGTTTCAGGACGTGTCAAAAGTCTTCCAGGGCAAAACCGTGATCGACCATTTAAGTTTTTCCATTGATGACGGTGAATTCATTGTCCTCCTTGGAGAAAGCGGCTGCGGAAAAACCACCACGTTAAAAATGATAAATAAACTGGTTCTCCCTTCGTCCGGCCATATCCGTGTCAACGGGGAGGATATCTCTAAACTGGATACCATCCCCTTGAGGCGCCGTATGGGTTATGTCATCCAGCAGACTGGGCTTTTCCCCCACCTGACCATAAGGGACAATATAGAAATCATTGCCCGGATGAATTCGGGCGGAAAAGAAACAGATGAAATTGAGTCCCACGCCAGGGAATTGATGGAAATGGTAAACCTTCCGCCAGATGAATACCTGGATGCCTATCCTTCCGAAATGTCAGGCGGGCAGCAGCAGCGGGCAGGAGTTGTCCGGGCTTTTATGACGGATCCGGAAATCATCCTGATGGACGAACCATTTTCCGCCCTCGACCCTCTTACCAGGGCGCAGCTGCAAAATTCTCTTTTGGAAATGCAGGCCGCATTAAAACGCACCATCGTATTTGTCACCCACGATATGGATGAAGCTGTCAAACTGGCCGACCGTATCTGTATGATGGAAAACGGTTCCATCACTCAATTCGACACGCCGGAAACCATTATGAAACATCCCGCCAATGATTTTGTCAGGGATTTCGTTGGTCCCGGAAGAATCTGGACTTCTCCCGAACTCATTAAAACAAAAGATATTATGATACATGAACCTGTATGCTGCCGTCCCTGGATGCCTGTATTCAAATGCATCGAAATCATGAGCCAGAGAAAAGTTGACACTTTGATGGTCACAGACCAGGCAAAGCGGCTTCTGGGAGTATTATATGCGGAATCCCTGATCGGAATACGGGATATCCGCCGCGCAGCCGGAGAATTGATGGACACCGGTTTCACTGCTGTGAACCCAGAAAGCTCCATTGTAGACCTTCTGACTCTTTTTAATGAAAAAAAGCTTTCCACCCTCCCTGTGGTAAACGGAAACGGCATGATCGAAGGCCTCATTACCAGAAGCACCCTTGTAAATACTTTAAGCCGCCAGTTTATTTCCGATGAAGAGGAGGAGCCTGCATGACAGAATTTTTAGATTATATCGTGGCTGCCAGAAGCGAAATCCTGGCATTATTCCTGGAGCATATCCGGCTAACCGGACTCGCCCTGGCTGCCGCCATCCTTATTGGAGTCCCTTTGGGAATACTGATTTCCTATTTAAAGCCTGCCAGCAAGCCTGTTCTGGCCTTTGCAAACCTGGTGCAGGCCATCCCCAGCATGGCTCTTTTGGGCCTTACGATCCCGGTTCTTGGAATCGGCATGAAACCGGCAGTCTTCCTGGTGGTGATTTATTCCCTGCTTCCCATTATCAAAAACACTTATGCCGGACTCATGAATATCAATGCCCAGACCCTGGAGGCCGCCGAGGGCATCGGACTCACCAAATGGCAGATTCTCTTTAAAATCCGTATCCCCCTGGCCATGCCCGTTATCATGACAGGTGTCCGGATTTCGGCCGTGTCCGCCGTGGGCCTTATGACCCTTGCCGCTTTTGTGGGCGGCGGCGGGCTGGGATTTCTTGTTTTTTCCGGCATCCGCACCGTCAACAATGCGAAAATCCTGGCCGGGGCCATTCCCGCCTGTATCCTTGCCCTTTTGGTGGACCGGGTCTTTTCCGCTGTGGAAACCCTCGTCACCCCCATCAGCCTCATGGCCGGAGCCAATAAAGAAAAAAAGATTTATCAGAAAAAGAAAGAACGGATTCTCGCTGCCTGTACTGCAGTCCTTTTGCTGGCCCTCTACGGGATTTCCGCTTTCCACCCCAAAGAGAAAACCGCCATCCGCATAGGCACCATGGATTTTTCTGAAAACGAGACATTGGCTTATATGCTGTCTGAAGCCATTGAAACCACCCTCGGCGTCCCGGTGGAAACCATCCCGGATCTGGGCGGTTCCTCCATTTGTTTCACTTCCATCCAAAGCGGCGACATTGACGGATACGTGGAATACACAGGGACCATCTATGTCAGTATCCTGGGAAATGAGGCCATCTCCGACACAGAAGCCGTTTATCAAATATCAAAAGAAGGCATGAAAGAAAAATACAGCCTGGAGCTCCTCTCCTCTTTAAATGTCAACAATACTTTTACCTTGTCCACCACCAAAGAGATTGCCGACCGTTACGGCCTTTCTTCCATCAGTGATTTAAAGAAGCAAAACGGCAGGCTCCGCGTAGTCTCCACCCTCACTTTTTTAAACCGTTCCGACTGCCTGGTCCGTGTCAAAGACCTCTACGGCCTTACCTTTGCAGATGAAATCGGCGTGGACGGTTCCCCCCGCTATACCGCCCTTTTAAACGGGGAAGGGGAATTGATCGATGCCTATTCCACCGACGGGCTTTTGAAAAAATTCGACCTGACCGTCCTGGAAGACGACCTGGGGGCATTTCCTCCCTACTATGCGGTTCCCGTGTTCCGTCCTGAAATCCTGGAAGAATACCCGGAGATTGCAGAAATCACCAACCGCCTTGCCGGGCAGCTTTCCACAGAACTGATGGCTGAACTTAACTACCTGGTGGACGAAGAAGATATTCCCGCCAGCCAGGTGGCCCACGACTTTTTAAAAGAACATCTGCCGGAATTTGCCCGGAGGGATTCTATGTAATCTTTTTCTTTCCTTTTGTCCTCTGATAAATGGAGGTAAGCTCCTGCAGCCTGTCAAGTATTTCCTGATCCACAATATCCAGCCCAAACCCTTCCATCATTTGACGGAACACCATAAACTTACGACGGCACTCTTCCTCCGAATTGTCAAATATCATCGGATTCATCCAGACATTTGCCGCGAGTATGACCAGCTCTGCCAGTTCCCCCGGGTAATCGGTCTGGATGGAGCCGTCTAATATCCCCTGTTCAATAATCGGCCGGATGTAAGACGGCGCCACCTCATCCACCGTATCATGCAGAAGGCTGAAAAGCAGCTTGGGGTTATTCTTGAAATTGGGGGCCACCGTAAAAATTTCATCCTGGATGGGCCGGCTGATGGATGCTTTAAAAATGGCCTTCAGCTTTTCTTTCCCGCTCAAATCCAAACGGTCGCGGATATGGGCAAGCATTTGATTGGATTCTGAAGTCATCCTTTCGGTAACTGCCTCCAGAATGTCTTCTTTGGACTTGAAATGATGATAAATAGCCCCCTTGCTGAGTCCCCCCAAATCATCAATGATCTCCTGGATAGAAGTATATTCATATCCTTTTTCTATAAACAGACGATACGCCACATCCAAGATCAGCTGGACTGTTTCCTCTGGATTTTTATTTCTGGCCATAATTTTTGCCTCCGAACTTTTCTCTGTTTTTCAGCCCAGATTCCTCACCTTAAATTCTTTTTCTGCCTCTCTCCTCTGATCCTTTTTAGCGATATCCTGCCGTTTGTCATAAAGTTTCTTGCCTCGGGCAAGTCCCACTTCCACTTTTACCAGGCTCCCTTTAAAATACACCTTAAGAGGCACCAGCGTAAAACCCTTCTGCTGGATTTTTCCGTAAAGGCGGTTAATTTCATAACCGTGCATCAGAAGTTTCCTCACCCGCAGCGGGTCTTTGTTGAAAATATTGCCCTTTTCATAGGGGCTGATATGCATTCCATACACAAAGACCTCACCCCGGTCAATTTTAATAAAAGATTCTTTAATACTGCACTTCCCCATACGGACGGACTTTACCTCTGTTCCTGAAAGGGAAATTCCCGCTTCATAAGTGTCATCAATAAAATAATCATGGTACGCCTTTTTATTGTTGGCTACCAGCTTATAACTGTCCTTCCCCATCCTTTTCCTCCTCTTCGTCCTCCGGTACAAAATCAATGGTGCAGCCCACCGTATCCACATAAGCCGCCCGTACTTTCAGTCTCTGGCCCAGACAATAGACCTTTCCCGTGGATGTCCCCACCAGACGGTGGTTTTCCTGGTCATGTTCATAGTAGTCCCCATCCAGGGCAGACAAAGAAACCATTCCTTCCACTGTATTGGGAAGTTCCACATACATGCCCCAGCCGGTCACGCCGGACACCACGCCTTCAAACACTTCCCCGATATGGCCTGCCATATACTGGCATTTTTTCATCTTCTCCACTTCCCGCTCCGCTTCATCTGCCTTCCGTTCCTTCAAAGAACACTGGCGGCACACCCCAGGGAGCAGCCCTTCATAATGCTCTTTTCGTCCCTCAGACATACCTCCAGCCAGGGACTCCGTCATAATCCGGTGAATCTGCAGGTCAGGATACCGTCTGATGGGCGACGTAAAATGGCAGTAGTACCGGGCAGCCAAGCCAAAATGGCCCACACATTCCGTCTGGTATTCCGCCCGTTTCATGGAACGCAAAGTCAGGCGGCTAATCAGCGCTTCCTCCGGCGAATCCTGTATCCCGGCCAATAGCTTTTGAAGTTCCTTGGGATGGATTTCCTCCTGCCCCATTTTCAAATGATAGCCAAAATTGCTGATGAGGAGGGCCAGCTCCCGGATTTTGTCCCCGTCCGGCTTCTCATGGGTCCTGTATACGAAAGGGTTCCCCTGCCAGAAAAAATCCTCCGCCACTGTCTCATTGGCCAAAAGCATGAAGTCTTCAATGAGCATGGTGGCCGCGTTCCTCTCATAAGGTTTCACATCCACCGCCCGTCCCTTCTCGTCCAGGACGATTTTACTTTCCGGGAAATCAAAGTCAATGGAGCCTCGCGCCTGCCTCCGTTCCCGCAGGATCACAGACAGCTCTTTCATTTTTTGAAACACAGGGAGAAAGCCTTCATATTCTGCCAAAAGCCTCTCATCCCCGGAAAGGATTCCATTTACCGCCGTATAAGTCATCCTCTGATCCACACAGATGACCGACTTTACGAATTCATGGCCAAGCAGCCGCCCTTTTCCATCCAGCTCCATGAGACAACTGAAGGCCAGCCTTGGAACTCCTGCATTGAGGGAACATATACCATTACTGAGTTCTGTCGGAAGCATAGGAATGACGCGGTCCGTCAGATAGACGCTGGTTCCCCTGGAAAGCGCCTCCCTGTCAAGGGCCGTTCCCTCTTTCACGTAATGGGAGACGTCTGCAATATGGACTCCCAGCCGGTAAATCCCATCTTCCACGGAAAGGGTGATGGCGTCGTCCAGGTCTTTGGCGTCCTCCCCATCTATGGTGACAGTGAAAAGTCCCCTTAAATCTCTCCTACCTTCCCATTCCTCCCGGGAAACCTCTGTGGGAATCTTTCTTACCTCCTCTTTAACCTCCGGCGGGAATTCACTCTCAAAGCCATATGCTTTCGCCACCGACAACACATCCACCCCAGGCGCATCCGCCCGTCCAAGGATTTCCACCACTCTTCCTTCCGGGTTTTTCCTTCCGTTTCCATAATCAGTAATTTCCACCATCACCCGTTCTCCCGTCTGTGCCTCCATGGAGGCTTCCTCCGGGATAAAAATATCACTGCCAAGTTTACTGTTTAGGGGAACAGCAAAACCAAAATGACGGCACCGCTCATAAGTGGCCACCACCTCTTTGTTGGCACGTTCCAGAATCCGGACAATTTTCCCCTCCGGGTTCTGGTTCCTGCCCCACCGCTTCCCGTAAAGGATGGCCGCCTGAACCATATCACCGTCCATGGCGCTCATACGGTCCCTTTCCCCAATATAGATATCCGGTCCTGCCTCTTTCCCCGGAACAGGCTCCGGTATCACAAAACCAAAGCCCTTCCTGTTTCCGGCAAAGGTTCCCTTTACAAGAAAATTCTCCAAAGGGGCATATTTCCCCCGTTTGGAAAGCCCCAGTTTCCCTTCTGAAAGAAGTGTGTCCAAAACTGTCTGCAAAGCAGGCCGTTCCTCCCTGGAAACCCCCAAAAGAATCGCCAGTTCTTTCACTTTCATGGGTTTATAGTCCTTATGCTCCATCAAAGCCAAAAGCCGCTTCTTGCCTTCCTCCAGGGCGACATCCCCCGCCTCCCGGGAAACTTCCCTATCCTGAACCTCTTTTCTGCCTTTCCTTCTGGTTTCTCCTTCTGTCCCTTGTCTTTCTCTGATTTGCTTTCCTGCGGCCTGTTCTTTTCTGTTTCCTCTTCCTTTGTTTCCTTTCCTTCCACTCTCTTTCCTTTTCTCCATAAATCCCTCGATTCTTATTTTCCCTGAGCTTTTTAATTCTTCTCACCTTTTCTTATCTGGATAATTCCCCATTCCGCTATGGTACACGGCCCTTTCCTATTTTGGAGATTTCCCTCATTGGAATCAAAATATTCTGATATTCCGATTACCGCCGGCTGTGCACGGAACAATCTCCCATAAAGGCTTTTATCCCTATGGAAAACAAAGTTTCCCACATGATAAAAAGGATTCATTCACTGCCAAAGCCTGTCCTTTGTGCCCTGGCAAGTAATGAATCCTGTCTTCTCCGCTATAAAGCCCCTATCCGCCAGACACTCTCCGGCGTATCTTCCTGAATACTCTTTAACAGTTAAAACATATTCAGGACAAGAGCCAATATCATAAACAAAATCACACCATACTTGGTAATCTTCCCCAGCTTACCTTCCATGGAACGCCCTTTGTTCTTCCCCCAGAAGGTTTCTGCCGCGCCGCTGATGGAGCCGGTCAAACCTGCGGATTTTCCTTCCTGAAGCAGTACAATCACAACCAATGCCAAACATATAATTAAAAAAACTACAGTCAAAACCACTTTTAAAGCAGCCATCTTTACACCTCCTAGGTCAAACATAGATAGTCTACCACAAATAGGCAGGATTGGCAACTGTTTTTTCTTCAAAAACGGGAACCAAGTTTTTTCATATCTTTTGCCACCAGTGGACAAAAAAACTCCGCATATCTTATACAATACACATAAATCCGTACATTATTACGCATATCAGTAAACCAATTACACTTACTTTATTCGTTTTATAGTTTGTATCTGCAGGGTTCCATTTTTTTATTTTACTATTCTCTGTTAGAAATCCTATTGTTAGACTTATTATACCTAACAGCAACACTCCGCCTATTTGGATTGCAGGCCAGGTATTGTTCTCAATTCCTTTTACTTCAAATACCATACCTATTATTCCTATTCCCGCGCATAAGGTCAAGGTATATATCATATTTACTGGAATACTGCGTTTTGCACGTTTCTTATCATCTTCCCTACGATAGATTTTATCTATCATTTTGTAGTTGCTCACTTCTATACCTGTTATCAAATTCAGTATGTATACAACAATCAGAACCCCATTGAACCATTGCATTTTCAAATTCAGCCCATTTATCACGCAAAGCAGAAAAATATATACGGCAGACACGATTCCAATATGCAGATCAATCTGTGCCAGCAGCTTCTTCACTTCACAAACATTATACTCTATCCTGTCATCAAATCCTGCAATCCCATTGAAAGAATTATTTTTTATTACATGGGAAAAATAAATATGCATGAATAGTTGTACTGGGATACATAGAATAAACGTACAGATGAATATTCCAATACTAAAAATACCTGTTAAAGTGCTGTGGATGGCATATGCCAATATACATAATGCAGAGATTCCCATAAAAATCCACGGAATTTTGCCTGTTGATACTTCCTTTTCCATTGATGTTTTCCCTCTTCCCATTACCTGACAATGTGTCAACTTCAGATTTTCTTTGAGTTTTCTTTATCTTACCATAAAATATCCTCCTGGATCAATATTTATTTTAACATCAATCCACGAGGATATATATTTGTATTTAGTTCACACAAAATTTATTATATTCTCAGTCACAAAGCTTATTTTACCGGCATTTTAAAAAGAAGCAAAAGGATTTTCATACTGGGCTGTTTTTCCCAGAGTTTCCTCAATCCTGAGAAGCTGGTTGTATTTGGCGTTCCGGTCAGAACGGCAGGGCGCTCCCGTCTTGATCTGTCCCGCCCCCGTGGCTACGGCAATATCCGCAATCATTGCATCCTCTGTCTCACCGGAACGATGGGAAATCACCGCGTGATAACCTGCTTTCTGGGCCATCCTGGTGGCGGCAAAAGCTTCCGTGAGGGTTCCGATCTGGTTGACTTTTACCAAAATGGCATTGGCGATTTTCTGGTCGATTCCCCGGCTGAGCCGTTCCGTATTGGTGACAAACAAATCGTCTCCCACCAGCTGAATCTTATCTCCCAGACGCCCGGTTAAAAGCTTCCATCCGCACCAGTCCTCCTCATGAAGGCCGTCCTCAATGGACACAATGGGAAAACGGTTTACCAGGTTTTCATAATAATCCACCATTTCTTCCCGGAGGCGCAGGATTTCCTTTCCGCTCATCCGGCTCTCTCCAGGGAAATAATATGCGTCGCGGTTTTCGTCATACAACTCGCTGGACGCTGCATCCATGGAAACCGCCATATCTACGCCGGGGCGCAAACCGCATTTTTCCATAGCCTCCACAAGAAGGGTAAGCACTGACTCTGTATCCGGAAGGTTGGGGGCAAAGCCGCCTTCATCCCCCACTGCTGTGGAAAGCCCTTTTCCTTTCAGGATATCTTTCAGCGTATGGTACACCTCCACACAGCAGCGGAGCCCTTCGGAAAAACAACATGCGCCGATGGGCATAATCATAAATTCCTGTAAGTCAACGGTATTATCCGCATGTTTTCCCCCGTTTAGCACATTCATCATCGGGACAGGCATCCGGTCCGTATAGATTCCTCCCAGATAAGAAAAAAGCGGCAGCCCCAAAGCTGACGCCGCCGCGCGTGCCGCTGCCATGGATACTCCCAAAACCGCGTTTGCCCCCAGGTTTGCCTTGTTCTCTGTTCCGTCTGCTTCCAGAAGCAATCCGTCGATTTCCCCCTGGCAAGCCGCATTTTTTGACAAAATGGCGTGGGCCAGAACAGTATTCACATGTTCCACAGCCCTTTTTACCCCCAGTCCCCGGTAGCGGTCCCCTCCGTCCCGAAGTTCCACCGCCTCAAATTTCCCGGTGGAAGCTCCGGAAGGCACTGAAGCCCTCCCTGTGACGCCGTTTTCCAGCGTCACTTCCGCTTCCACCGTGGGATTCCCCCGTGAATCCAGGATTTCCCGGCCCTTTACAGCCGCTATTTTTAAATATCTGTCCATGGTTTCCTCCTTCTTCCAGTCAAATCTTCCGTTTTCAGGATTATTTATGACGCCCAAGTACACAATACCTTTTAACGTCTAAACTTTATTATAAGAAAAAGAAGAAAACTTATACCTTCCTTCACCAGGATGTCAAAAGTTCCCGGAACCTGTATCTGGAAAACATTCCTCAGCCGCGAAGCTCAATACCCATGGCTTTTAATTCTCCCAGAACCCGCTCCATAATATCATTTACGTCCTTATCTTCCAGCGTCCTGTCTTTTGCCCGGAAGGTGATGGAATATGCCACAGATTTATACCCTTCCGCAATCTGGGAACCTTCATAAAGGTCAAACAGATGATAGGACTCCAGAAGCTTTCCGCCCTTTCTTTCAATGACAGATTCCACTTCGCCCACCATGATTTTTTTGTCCATGACCATGCTGATATCCCTGGTGACAGCCGGGAACCTGGCGACACCTGTATACTTCCGGTCGAAGGAAGCAAACTCCACCATCTGCGGCATATCCAAAACAGCCACATAAGCCCTGCCGCCAATGTCATAATTGTCTAACACTTCAGGATGAACCTCTCCCAGATACCCCATCACTGTGCCCCTGTAGGAGATTTCCGCCTGACGGCCAGGATGGAGGAACGGCTTTCCTGCTTCCGGATCATAAGAAATTTTTTTATCCATTCCCAGTTTGTCAAAAATCTCTTCAATGACACCCTTCAGGGTGAAGAAATCCCCCTCTCCGTAAAAACCGAGAGTCAGCTGCATCCGCTCATCGGGAAGCTCTGTGAGGGGCAGGGCTTTAGGGAGATAAATATTTCCCAGCT
The DNA here is from genome assembly GCA_948470255.1 of uncultured Lachnotalea sp. Taxonomy (GTDB): domain Bacteria; phylum Bacillota; class Clostridia; order Lachnospirales; family Lachnospiraceae; genus Lientehia. The sequence continues at coordinate 8,511 of CAOKOS010000001.1, read as the reverse complement.
CATAAAGCTTTACATCCTTGTTTCTTCTATTATAATTGGTGGACAGGGAAGTCAACATTCCATTTAAAGAAATGGTCCGCATAATGCTGTAATCTTCTCCCAGCGGGTTTAAAATCTTTACCGTACTGCGAAGTCCGCTATCTTTTGGAAGCAGCAGCTTATCAAAAACCCTGGGGCTTTCAAAGGAATAACTCATCCCCTGGGAATATCCGCAAAACTCGGCAACTTCCCTCACAGCCGCTTCCACCCGCAGCTTAAAGGACAGCTTACCTGTGGTGGCCTCCCCTGTGGGCAAAGTCGTAGGAATCTTGTCATAACCGTAGAACCTGGCAACCTCCTCCGCAATATCCGCTTCACACAGAAGATCCTGGCGGAACGTGGGCGCGATTACCTCTCCCGCCGCCTCATCCATTTCAATCTCCAGCGGGCCAAAGTAAGAAACCATCTCCTCCCTGGAAATATCGGTTCCCAGGAAACGGTTGATCTTCTCCGGGCAGAAAGGAATCCGCTTAGGTTCCGGCAGTTCCCCCCGCACATCAATCATCCCGCTTACCACTTCCCCGCATCCCAGCTCTTCGATCAGCTGGCAGGCTCTGTTGATGGCAGCCTCCGCATTATTGGGATCCAGCCCTTTCTCATATTTCCCGGAAGCATCCGTGCGTAGCCCCAGTCTTCTGGCCGACAGCCTGTTGTTGGTGCCGTCAAAACAGGCGGATTCAAAAAGGACAGTCTTTACCTGGTCGGTGATCTTGGAATTTTCCCCGCCCATGATTCCGGCGATACCAATTTCTTTTTCCGCATCATTGATCATTAAGATATCTTTATCCAGCTTCCGTACCTGCCCGTCCAGCGTCTGGAATTCATCTCCGTCTTTGGCCCGTTTCACAATGATTTTATGTCCTGCCACCGTATCCAGGTCGAAAGCGTGCATGGGCTGGCCGTATTCTTCCATCACATAATTTGTAATATCCACCAGATTGTTGATGGGGCGGATCCCGCTGGCCGCCAGCCGCCTCTGCATCCATTCCGGCGACGGCCCGATCTTGATATTCTTTACCACGCGGCCACAGTACCGGGGACAAAGCTTTGCGTCCACCACTTCCACGGAGGCATAATCGTGGACGTCCTCCCCATTCCCCTTCACTTCCAGAACGGGAGGAACGAATTTTTTCCCAAAGGTGGCCGCCGCCTCCCTGGCAATACCTAAGACGCTGTAGCAGTCCACCCTGTTGGAGGTGACCTCGTATTCAAAGACCACGTCGTGAAGCCCCAGGATTTCAACGGCATCCGCCCCCACCGGGGCGTCTTCCTTCATAATATAAATCCCCATCTCCGGTGCATCCGGATACATATCCCTGGAGGAACCCAGTTCCTCTATGGAACACATCATCCCATCAGATTCTATCCCGCGAAGTTTCCCTTTTTTGATCTTAATGCCGTTTTCCGGCAAAGGCCCGCCGTCATGCCCGCCTGCCACCTTGCCGCCGTCCAGTACCACAGGGACTTTGTCCCCCTCTTTCACATTGGACGCCCCGGTGACGATCTGAATCTGCTTTGTCCCGATATCCACCTGGCAGACAATCAGCTTGTCGGCGTCAGGATGGGGGGTAATGGACAAAATCTGTCCTACCACGATCTTTTCCAGGTTTTTATCCAGGCGCTCATAACCTTCCACCTTTGTTCCAGAAAGAGTCATGGCATCTGTATATTCCTGCGCCGTCACATCCAGGTCGGGCACATATGCTTTAATCCAGGATAATGCTGTATTCATAATTTTTTCTTCCTTTCTCCAATTTTCCTCTCATCTTTGTCAAAACTGCTTCAGGAAACGGATGTCGTTTTCATACAGTAGACGCATATCATCAATCTCATATTTCAGGAGGGCAATCCTCTCCAGCCCCACGCCAAAAGCGAAACCGGAATACTCTTCCGGGTTAATATTGCACATCCGAAGTACATTGGGATGAACCATGCCGCAGCCTAAAATCTCAATCCAGCCGCTGCCCTTACAGAACCGGCAGCCTTTGCCATGGCATTTGAAACAGCTCACATCCACTTCCGCACTAGGCTCTGTGAAAGGAAAATGGTGGGGACGGAATTTCACCCTTGTATCTTCCCCAAACAGTTCTTTTGCAAATACTTCCAGGGTTCCTTTCAAATCCGCAAAAGTAATGTGTCTGTCGATAACAAGCCCTTCAATCTGATGGAAAGAGGGGGAATGGGTTGCATCCACCTCATCGGAACGGAACACCCTCCCCGGTGCAATGATACGGATGGGGGGTCTGCTTTTTTCCATGGTACGCACCTGTACAGGCGAAGTCTGGCTGCGCAGTAAAATACGGTCATCAACATAGAAAGTATCCTGCTCATCCCTGGCTGGATGCCCTTTCGGAATATTCAGGGCCTCAAAGTTGTAATAATCATATTCCACTTCAGGGCCTTCCACTACCTCATAACCCATGCCCACAAAAATACGTTCCACTTCTTCCAGGGCTATCATATTGGGATGTTTATGGCCCACATGGTTCTTCTTAGCCGGGAGGGTGACGTCAATCACCTCTTTTTTCAATTTTTCTTCCCTGGCTTTTTTTGCCAGCCTCGCCTTTGTCTCCTCCAGCTTCGCCTCAATGACTGCGCGGGTTTCATTGACCATCTGTCCCACTTTAGGACGCTCCTCTACGCTTACTTCCTTCATACTTTTCAGGACACTGGTTAACTCTCCTTTTTTCCCCAGGTAGGCCACCCGGATTTCATTGAGGGTTTCCAGTGCATCAGAAGCGACAATCCTCTCCAAGGCCGCCTGCCTGATCTGTTCCAGTTTTTCTTTCATAATATTCTCCTTTTCTTTTCCTGTACGACAAAAATCCCTTTGCCACCTCTGGCAAAGGGACGAATTTCTCGCGGTACCACCCTGATTCCTGTATATATACAGACACTCATTTTCCGCATAACGCGCGGACTGCGTCATTTCCTACTATCCTCCAGACGGCCTTTGCCCTGCCCGTAGAATTCAAAAATGCGGCTCCGGTGGGAAATTCGGCGCCTGTCTGAACTTAAGGAAGCTTTCAGCCGGTGGCCTCCCCTCTCTGTAAGAAAACAAAACGTCTACTGACACCTTCTATGCCTTTCCTGATCATTCGATTATATCAAATCTATGACATATTTTAACATAAAACCTTTTCTTGTCAAGGATTATTTTCTTTCCAGTCATGTCCTCCCTTGAAATCTCCATGGTATCATGCTATACTTTCTGAAAATGCCGGATGGCAGTTCACATGCCGGAAGCAAGCGACGGAGTATTTTATGAAACGATTCAGACTTTTTCTTGGAAAGCTCATCAATTTAATCCTGGAAGACAAGATTTCTGTGTATGCGGCACAGGTTTCTTTTTTTGTTATTATTTCCGCCATCCCCCTGATTATGCTGGCCATCCCCCTGATTCAATTTTTAATTCCCTTTTCCCGGGAATCTCTCACCAGGACCGTTTTGTCCGTGCTTCCCAATACGCCGGAGCTGCAGACCTTCATTGCCAGCATTTTAAATGACGTATACACCAACTCCGCCGGAACCATCATTTCCGTTTCCATTATCACCACACTCTGGTCCGCCTCCAAAGGGATCTATTCTCTTCAACAGGGACTCAACAACATTGCCTCTTTAAAAGAAACCAGAAATATTGTCGTACAGAGGCTTTTATCCATCGTATATACCATTGGATTTGTATTTGTCCTGATCTTTACCATTGGCGTCCTTCTGTTTGGCAACCGGATTCAAGTCCTGCTGGAATCCTGGTTCCCCCACCTGGCTCATTTTGCCGGCGCCATTATTTTATTCCGTACCGGCTTATCCATTGCCCTGTTCATGCTGTTTTTTGTGTTGATTTATGCCATACTGCCGAACAAACGTCTGTCCTTTTCAAAGCAGGTTCCCGGAGCTGCTTTCACCACGTTCGGCTGGCTGATTTTTTCCTATGTATATTCCCTTTATATCGACCACATCGCAAATTTCTCTTACATTTACGGCAGCCTGACAGCCATCATCTTTCTGATGCTGTGGCTTTATATCTGCATGAATATCGTCCTTCTGGGCGCTGAATTCAATAAACTATTTGAAGAATACCAAAGAGAAAAAAACAAAAAGAAACTCAGTGATCCGACTTAAGCCCTGCGCCGCACATGGTAATCAGAGTATCCTCCGTCCTTCCATAAAGCTCCACATAGTGCAGATAAGCCGCATAATTAGCAGCAGTCGTATGTTCACAGTAAATCCCCTTTGCCGCCAGGCTGGCCCGCGCCTCCAGGATTTTATCCTCCGGCCCATGGACGAACTGGACATGATGCTTCTTTGCAAGTCTGAGAATCTCTTCTCCCCTCAGTGGTTTCCCAATGGCAATCCCTTCTGCGATGGTGGGAGCAGGAACCACTTCCTCCGGAAGCGTCTCTCCTTTCTTTGCCGCCTGCAAAACAGGGTCGCAGTTCTCCGACTGAAGCGCGATAATTTGCGGCATTTTTTCAATGCAGCCGCTGGCAAAGAGATGCTCCAGCCCGTAAATGACCCCCAGATACAATGTACCATTCCCCACAGGAATCACCAAATGCTCCGGGATCCGGCCAAGCTGCTCATAGACTTCATAAATATAAGTCTTCGTCCCTTCATAAAAAAGCGGATTGCAGACATGGTTTGCATAGTAGACGCCTTCTTTTTCCACCTTTTCCCGGCAGACATCAGCACAGTGATCCCTGCTTCCCGGCACCACCGTACAGACAGCCCCATGGGCGCGGATCATGTCAATTTTTTTCGGGGACGTCCCCTCAGGCACAAAAATCTCACATCCTATTCCCGCCCTGGCGCAATAGGCTGCTACAGAATTTCCGGCATTGCCGCTGCTGTCCTGAACCACCTGTTCCACCCCTGCTGCTTTACAGGCAGCGATCAAAACTGCCGCCCCTCTGTCTTTAAAAGAAAGGGTGGGCATAAAATAATCCATTTTTAAAAGTACGTCCTCATTGAGACGGATCACCGGTGACATTCCCTCTCCCATGGAAATATTTTTCCATCCTTCCCCTTCAAGAGCCAGCCAGTTCCGGTAACGAAACAAACTCCATTCTTCCCGGTCAACTTTTTCCAGGTCAAACTTCGGCGGCGTAAACTGAAGTTTCCAAAGACCGCCGCACTCACACTTAGGCAGCCTGGTGGTGGCCTCCGCACTTTTCCCGCATTTAGAACATATAAATTTCATTTTTATCCCCCTTTTTATCCCTAATCTTCCTTTTTTGCAATTTCCCCCTGGTTTTTATAAACGGAACCGGCAGGGATATATCCCCGTATCATCGACAGTGGATAAATGCTGGTATTTTTCCCGATAATCGAGCCGGGATTAATCACCGTGCCACATCCCACTTCCACAAAATCCCCCAGCATACCGCCCACTTTTTTCCGTCCCGTTTCCAGACTGGCCTTTCCTGCCTTGACCACCACCGGCTTTTTATCAGACTTCACATTGGAAGTGATGGAACCTGCCCCCATGTGGGAACAATAACCTAAAATGGAATCCCCCACATAATTGTAGTGAGGCACCTGCACATGATCAAAAAGGATTACATTTTTAAGCTCTGTGGAATTTCCCACCACAGCGTTATCCCCCACAAGGGCATTTCCACGGATAAATGCACAGTGGCGCACCTGAGTTCCTTTCCCGATGATGGCCGGCCCTGTAATGGACGCCGTCGGGGCAATGACTGCCGTCTTCGCTACCCATATCTGCTCTCCAGTCTCCTCATATTCCTCTTTTGAAAGGCTTTTCCCAAGCTCCACGATAAACTCTCCCAGTCCAGCCAAAGCTTCCCACGGATAAGTAAACTGTGACAAATAAGGCGCCGCCAGGGTATGGCTGAGGTCATACAGTTCTGTAATCTTCATCTCATTCATAAAATGTCCTACTCCTCATAACAATTTTTACATTTTTTAACACAGGGCATCATCTGTGTCCTTCTCACTTCCAGAGATGGATACTGCCCTCATCGTTCATCTTTTTTAATACTGTGGCCATAACCGGGAATAGGAAAATCCCCCATATCCCCATGACCTGGCCTCCTGCAAAAATACAAATCAAAGTCACAATCGGATGGAGCCCCACTTGCTTTCCGATGATCTTAGGTTCCAAAAACTGGCGGACCACCGTAATGACCAAATATAAAATTAAAATTCCAATCCCCTGTCCCACATTTCCCAAAAAGCAGGAGATCAGGCCCCATGGAATCAGCACTGTCCCCGTCCCCAGCACGGGAAGAATATCCACAACTGCCGTCAAAAACGCATAGAGAAACGCCATATCAATCCCAAGCGCCTTGAAGCCCACAAACAGCTCCACAAAGGTCACACACATCAAAAACAAATATACTTTCAGAATCCTTCCCACCATAACCCTGGCGTTTCTGATCACCTCCAGCACCACTCCCCGTTTTTTCTCCGGTATCTGGCGAAGGATAAAATCCCGTACATTCTCCAGGTCAGAAGTAAAGAAGAAGGAGGAAATGATCATGAAAATAAACTGGATCAATAATCCGGGAAAAGCCACCACATAAGCTGCCCCCATACTGATGACTGTACCAGAAGCGCGGTTGATCACATCCTGCATCATTCCCTCCACAGAACCGGCCACTTCCAGCACCCGATCCTGGTTTTCAGGAAAACTTTCAGCGATTTTATCCGCCAGAAGATTTAGCTGCGGCTCAATCTGCGACTGATAATAAGCCGGAAGCCTTCCCGCAACCCCCTGGATAAAGCCCACGATCTTCGTCCCGAAAAAATAAATAACAGCCGCAAGCAGTACATAGAATAACAATACCGCCACAGGTGACCAGACCTTCCGGTCCACATTTGTCTTGGCAGTCAGAAAGCGGATCAGCGGATTCAAAACAACCGCAATCAAAAGGCCAATTACAAAGGGCAGGAATATGGGAAACAACTTCTTTAATACGAAATAAAGTACTCCCACCAAAATGACAAAATAAAGAAAATTAATAATAAAGGCCTTCCGCTTCTCCAGCCGCTCTTCCATGACTTTCCTCCATGTGTAAATCAATAATCCTCTTCTCTTACTCTAACACATTCCTGCGGCGTCTACAAGTACTGTCTCATCCCGTTTTCCCGCAGGGGCCTGTATTGGTTCAGGAAATCAGTCCTGCAAAGAGGGGCGCAATCACCACTGTCACCACTCCGGCCACCACCACTGCCAGGCTGGACATGGCCCCTTCCAGGTCCCCAAATTCCAGCGCTTTGCTGGTTCCCATGGCATGAGCCGAATTGCCGCAGGCCAGGCCTACGGCGATGGGGTCTTTCACCCGGAAAAGTCTGCATAAAATTTTTGCCATAATACCTCCGAACAAGCCCGTCACCACCACCGACATGATCGTAAGGGCAGAATTTCCTCCCAGTTCTGTGGATACCCCAATGGCAATGGCTGTCGTCACCGATTTGGGCTGCAGGGAATGGTACACATTCCCGTCCAGCCCCAGAAAAGCGCAAAGTCCCCATATGGTAAGAGCCCCAGAAAGGCAGCCGCTTACAATGCTCAAAAGGATCGCCAACAGATTTTTCTTGAGAATCTGCACCTGCCTGTACATGGGAATGGCAAGACATACCGTACATGGCGTCAAAAAATAACTGATGTGGGAAGCTCCTGCATCAAATATTTTATAATCAATACGAAAAACCAAGAGCACTACAATGCAAAGCAGTGTACTGATTAACAGCGGATTGCACAACGTATAGGGAAATCGCTTTTGAATCTTCAAACCAATCCAGTAAGTCCCCAGGGCCAGAAAAAAGCCAAAGTATAAACTTTCCCCCAAAATCTCATTCATGTTGTTCTACCTCCCTGTCCGTCTTTCTCTTAAGGACTGCCTGGGCCACCAGGCCGGTCACTGCCATGATGACAATGGTACTGACAATACAAACTGTCAAAATCGGAGCCAGTCTGTCGGCCAGGCCCCCCATCACTGTAATCAGGCTGACACTTGGCCCAATAAAAAATACCGGCATAATCTTCACCAGGAATACCCCTGCATCCTCCACCTGCTCCAGCTTAATAAATCCCGTCATCAGGCAGAGGAACATAAGGATCAGCCCGTATACACTTCCCGGAACCGGAAGTGGAAGCAAACTGTTTAAAAGTTCTCCCGCAAAAGAAACTGTCATAATCACTGTCAACTGTTTTAAATATTTCACTGCATCCATTTTCTGCCCCCTGCCATTTTTTCTATTTATCATATGGAAAACTTTATTCTCTATACGAGAACAAAGAATCCTGCTTGCAGGATTCTCCGCCTGCGGCGAATCGCTTCAGCGATATAATCCCTCTCCGCCGCAGTGCGATCCTCGCGGAGCGTTTTTACTTTATAGGACGCAATTTCCTATAAAGTAAAATAGGCCCTTCTTTCCAGAAGAGCCTACCCTGCAGTTGGCGGGACTTGAACCCGCACGAGCGCAATGCTCACTAGATCCTTAGTC